>NZ_JAMYUM010000008.1:0-260420 GCF_040322975.1 Mesorhizobium sp. M0074 | reverse complement strand
TGGCTCTCCTACAACAAAAACAGACGCACCGACTGCTTCGTCGCCGCCCTTATATCCGGCCCGCAATATTCCCCCCCCCACCCCCCCCCGCGGGGGGGGGGGGCGGCGCGCCCTCCGCCCCCCGCGGCTTCTTGGCGCGGGGGGGGGCGCCCCCGCGAGGCTGCACCGACCCCACCCCGCGTCACAAAATGCCGCCTTGCGGCATTTGCTCCGCGACCCTCCCCTCGAGGGGGAGGGTAAAGGCCTCAAATCGCCGCGGTAACAATAATCTCGACCAGATATTCCGGTCCGGCAAGCTTGGCTTCGCCGGTGGCGCGGGCCGGCGTGTTGCCTTGCGGTACCCATTTGTCCCACTCCGCGTTCATCTCGGCAAAGGTGCTCATGTCGGCCAGCCAGATGATCGCCTGCAGGATCTTGGTTTTGTCGGTGCCGGCCTTGGCCAGCAATTCATCGATCGCCGCCAGAATGTCCCTGGTCTGGGCACCGACGTTTCCGCCCGGCTTGCCGACCTGACCGGCCAGATAGACGGTGTTGCCGTGGATGACGATCTGGCTCATGCGCGGGCCTACATCGATACGACGAATGCTCATTGGATATTCCTTCTCCTCTTGTCGGTGCGCCTGTTTAGGGGCGGGGTTCGCCGGGGGCAAGGCCGCTCGAGCGGAACTTCTTGAGCCAAGCCAAAGCACACAACAAGACGGCCCGGCCGCAATTCCGCCCGATTGGCTTGTTGACTAATGTAATAACATCACATATCGAATCCGCCCCTGCAGCGCCGATCATCGCCCCCATGGATCGTCACATGAGCCAAACCTGCCTGACCTTCCGCGACCTGACGCTGGGCTACAATAGTCATCCTGCGGTCCACCACCTCAATGGTACGATCCGCAAGGGATCGCTGACGGCGGTCGTCGGCGCCAACGGCTCCGGCAAATCAACGCTGATGAAGGGCATCGTCGGCGTTCTGAAGCCGATGGCCGGCGCGGTGATCCGGGCGCCCGGCATACGCGCCGCCTATCTGCCGCAGCAATCGGAGCTCGACCGCTCCTTTCCGGCCCGTGTCGTCGACCTGGTTTCACTTGGCCTGTGGCCGCGGCGTGGCATGCTCGGCCGTTATACAAGGGAAGATCGCGACTCGGTCAGCGAGGCGCTGATGGCCGTCGGCCTCGGCGGCTTCGAGAAGCGCCCGATCGACACGTTGTCGGGCGGCCAGCTGCAGCGCACGCTGTTTGCCCGCGTGCTGTTGCAGGATGCCGAGCTCATCCTGCTCGACGAGCCGTTCAACGCCGTCGATGCCAAGACAGTCGGTGACCTGATCGCGCTGATCAAGCGCTGGCACGGCGAGGAACGCACGATCATGGTTGTGGTCCACGATCTCGATCTGGTGCGGCAGAATTTCCCCGAAACACTGCTCCTGGCGCGCCAGCCGATCGCCTGGGGCGAGACCAAAGAGACGCTGCGGCCGGAGAATCTGTTGCGTGCGCGCCGCTTCCACGAAGCCTGGGAGGACAACGCGCCATGGTGTGAGCCCGGCGAGCATGATCACGAGCACAGTGGCCACGAACACGGCCATGACCATGACCATGACCATCATCACGGCTCCGGGCCGAGGGCGGTATAATGGAGGTGCTTTACGGTCTTTTCGTCGCTCCTTTCGCCGACTACGCCTTCATGCAGCGGGCGCTCGCCGGTTCGATGATGCTGTCGCTCGGCGCCTGCCCGGTCGGCGTGTTCCTGATGCTGCGGCGCATGAGCCTGTCCGGCGACGCCATGGCGCATGCCATCCTGCCCGGTGCTGCCGCCGGCTTCCTGTTCTATGGCCTGGAGATCCTGCCGATGACGATCGGCGGACTGATCGCCGGCATCATCGTGGCGCTCAGCGCCGGCGCCGTCTCGCGCTTCACCATTCAGCGCGAGGACGCCTCGATGGCGGCCTTCTATCTGATTTCGCTGGCCATCGGCGTGCTCATGGTGTCGATCCGCGGTTCCAGCGTCGATCTCATGCATGTGCTCTTCGGCACCGTGCTGGCGCTCAACAACGAGGCGCTGACGCTGATCGGCGGCATCGTCGTGGTGACGCTGGTCAGCCTCGCCATCTTCTGGCGGGCGCTGGTCGCCGAATGCCTCGACCCTTTGTTCCTGCGCTCGGTCAGCCGGATGGGCAGCCCGGTGCATTTCATCTTTCTCGGCCTCGTCGTGCTCAACCTCGTCGGCGGCTTCCAGGCGCTCGGCACCTTGCTGTCGGTCGGGCTGATGATGCTGCCGGCAGCGGCGGCCCGCTTCTGGACCTCGCGCGTCGAGCCGATGTGCGTGCTGGCCACAGTAATCGGCTTTGCCTCCTGCATTGCCGGGCTGCTGTTGTCCTACCATGCGTCATTGCCCTCCGGCCCGGCCATCATCCTGTCCGCCGGCGTCGTCTATTTCGCCTCGATCCTGTTCGGCACGCGCGGCATCCTGCGCGCCCGCATCGTCCATCACCGCCACAGAACTGCCTGATCCCAACAAAGGAGAACCTAGTCCATGCTGAAATCGATCCGCGCCGCTTTGGCCGTGAGCGTTATAACATTAACCGCCTTTGGCGCATCTTCGGCCTTTGCTGAGCCTTTGAAGGTGGTCGCCAGCTTCACGATCATCGCCGATTTCGCCAAGAATGTCGGCGGCGACCGCATCGATCTGACCACCATCGTCGGGCCGGACGGCGACGCCCACGTCTACGAGCCGAGCCCCGCCGATGCTGTGGCGATGGCCAAGGCCGACATCGTGCTGGTCAACGGCCTGCATTTCGAAGGTTTTCTGCAGCGCCTGGTCGACGCCAGCGCCACCAAAGCTTCGATTGCCGTGCTGACCAAGGGGGTCACGCCGATCAATTTCAAACCCGAATTCGCCGAGGCCGATGCCGCCGAAGGCGCAGAAACCGATGGCGGCAAGACGGTCACCGATCCGCATGCCTTCCAGTCGATCGCCAATGCCAAGATCTATGTGAAGAACATCGCCGACGCCTTTTGCACGGCCGACGCTGCGGGTTGCGACAGCTACAAGGCCAATGCAGCCGCCTATACGCAAAAGCTCGAGGCGCTTGAGGGCGAAGTGCAGGCGGCGATCCAGTCGATCCCGCAGGAGAAGCGCGTCGTCATCACCTCGCATGACGCCTTCGGCTATTTCGAGCAGGCCTACGGCTTGACGTTCCTGGCCCCGGAAGGCGTGTCGACCGAGTCGGAGCCCTCCGCTGCCGACGTCGCCAAGCTGGTCAGCCAGGTGAAACAGGACAAGGCGGCGGCGATCTTCGTCGAGAACATCACCAACCCGCGGCTGATCGAGCAGATCGCCAGCGAGACCGGCATCAAGGTGGGCGGCACACTCTATTCCGATGCGCTGTCGCAGCCCGACGGCCCGGCCGCGACCTATATCGACCTGATGCACAACAACATCGCCCAGATCAAAGGCGCGATCCTCGGCAGCTGAGCCGACCGATCCGGTTCATCCAGCCGGGCTGGCGCATGATGCGTCCTGGCGACGTACCGCGTTAGCCCGGCTGGATTTCCGGCATCGAAATCTCTATCTGCGCGATGGATTTCTTTTCGCGCGGATTGCCGACCGGGTCAGGGAGTGGCAAGACTGCCGCTAACCAGATTGCGAGGACACCGCCATGGAATACCGTCAGATCAGCGAGGACTATTCGGTCTCCGGCCAGATCCAGCCCGAGGATGTCGCCACCATCAAGGCCGCCGGCTTCAAAAGCGTGATCTGCAACCGGCCGGACGACGAGCAGCCCGGCCAGCCATCGGCCGACACCGTCAAAGCGGCGGTCGAGGGCGCCGGGCTCGCCTTTCGCTACATCCCGGTCATCAGCGGCCAGATCACGGCCGAGAATGTCGAGGACCAGGCCGAGGCACTGGATGAGCTTGATGGCCCGGTCTTCGCCTATTGCCGTTCCGGCGCGCGCTGCACTAATCTTTATGGGCTGATCCAGCAGTCGAAGGGGTGAGAGGCCTCACATTCCGAGCGGAGGAAGTCAAGTTCCGCACTGTGGCGATCCTTCACACCCCCCTCTGTCCTGCCGGACATCTCCCCCTCAAGTGGGGAGATTGGATGTCGCGTTGGCTTTCGCCAATTTTCAGCGTTGCGGAGTGGGCAGCGAGGTCAGAGCTGCCAATCTCCCCACTTGAGGGGGAGATGGCCGGCAGGCCAGAGGGGGGTGCTGTCCAGGGTGCTGTCCCTCCGCCATATCTAACGAAAAGCCGTCTGGGCTAAATCGGCAGCGCGCCGGTTTCCTTTAGCGTCTCCAGCACGATCGCCGTCTTCACATGCTGCACCGATTCGTGCGGCAGCAACACGCCGTTGACGAATTCCGACAGCGACTTCAGGTCGGGCGTCACCACTTTCAATATATAGTCCATCTCGCCGGTCAGCGCGTGCGCTTCCTGCACTTGCGGTAGCCGCGCCACCAATTCGCCGAAACGCCGCGCATTGTCGCGGTTGTGGGTGGCGAGCGTCACCGAGATGACGTTGACCAGGGAAAAACCGAGCTTGTCGCGGTCGAGCACCGCCCGGTAACCCTTGATATAGCCGTCCTCCTCCAGCCGCTGGCGACGGCGCGAGCACTGCGACGCGGACAGGTTCACCCGTTCCGACAGATCGTTGTTGGTCAGCCGTGCATCGCCCTGCAACAGAGCCATTATCTTGCGGTCAAACTGGTCGATGCGCGCCTCATCCATGAATTTCGGGTCCGCAGTGCACAACTCGCGCATGATCAGACCATTTCAAGCGTTTGAATGCAAGCAATTTGCACTCGCTCCGCGCTATAATTGCGTTCAGATGGCCGACGCGGCCAGTTCCAGATTTCGGAGCAATGCCATGGGTCCCTTCCCGCACGACGCACCGCCCGCCAAGATCAGCAAAACCAATCCCGCCGGTACCGACGGCTTCGAGTTCGTCGAATTCGCGCATGCCGAGCCGGAAAAGCTCGCCGAGCTTTTCACCCGCATGGGCTATGTGCCGGTGGCCAAGCACCGCAGCAAGGACATCACCGTCTGGCGGCAGGGCGACATCAACTATGTTGTCAATGCCGAACCCGGCTCGCATGCCATGAAATTCGTCGACAAGCACGGCCCTTGCGCCGCCTCGATGGCGTGGCGGGTGGTCGATGCAAGGCATGCCTTCGATCACGCGGTGGCCAAGGGCGCGACGCCCTATGAAGGCAACGACAAGACGCTCGATGTGCCGGCGATCGTCGGTATCGGCGGATCGCTGCTCTATTTCATCGAAACTTACGGCGAGAAGGGCTCGGCTTACGACGCCGAGTTCGACTGGCTGGGCGAGCGCGACCCCAGGCCGGAAGGCGTCGGCTTCTATTATCTCGACCACCTGACCCACAATGTCTATCGCGGCCAGATGGACAAATGGTGGGATTTCTACCGAGACCTGTTCGGCTTCAAGCAGATCCATTTCTTCGACATCGACGGCAAGATCACCGGCCTGGTCAGCCGCGCCATCACCTCGCCCTGCGGCAAGATCCGCATTCCGCTGAACGAGTCCAAGGACGAGACCAGCCAGATCGCCGAATATCTGAAGAAGTATAATGGCGAGGGCATCCAGCACATCGCCGTCGGCACCGACGACATCTACGGCGCCACCGACAGGCTGGCCGCCAACGGCCTGAAGTTCATGCCGGGTCCGCCCGAGACCTATTACGACATGTCTTATGCCCGCGTGAACGGCCACGAAGAGCCGATCGAGCGCATGAAGAAGCACGGTATCCTGATCGACGGCGAAGGCGTGGTCGACGGCGGCACGACCAAGATCCTGCTGCAGATCTTTTCGAAAACCGTGATCGGCCCGATCTTCTTCGAGTTCATCCAGAGGAAGGGCGACGAAGGTTTTGGCGAGGGCAATTTCCGCGCTTTGTTCGAATCGATCGAGCAGGACCAGATCAAGCGCGGCGTGCTGAAGGTGCAGGCGGCGGAGTAGGCTAACCGGACTTCTTGCGATTCGGTCAGTAGTAGCTCAGACTTTGGCCATGAACATTGCTATCGCAGAGGCCAAGGCAAGACTGTCGGAACTCGTCAGCCGCGCGGAAGCTGGCGAAGAGATTGTGATTACCCGTCGCGGCAAGGTTGCGGCGCGCCTCGTGCCGCTAGCCGTGCCCGAGTCCCTGCCTCGTGTCGGCGCCATGAAGGGCAAAATCAGGATTGCCGACGATTTTGACGAACTCGGTCCCGAATGGGACGGGTATGTCAAATGACGTTGTCACAGGCAAACGTCTATTTGGCGAGGCCAGCGGCTTTGCGCAGAATCTCGTTGATGCGGCTCTGCCAGCCGGGGCCGCCGGCACGAAAGCGGGCGACTACGTCACTGTCGAGACGGAGTGTTACCTGCTTCTTCGGATTATCGAGAGCCGGCCGGCCGCGCGAACGGCGAATGCTTTCGGCAAGCTCAGGGAACGCTTCGGCGAAAGGACGAGCGTTTCGAAAATCCTCCTCTGTCCATTCCGGATTCTCCGAAACGGCTTCCCAGTCTTCTTTGCTGTAGCCGCGACCAGCTTCGAACTCGGTGCGCACCTTACGCTTTGCCATTGAACAATTTCCTTTCCGCGGGACTTGCCGGGCGCATCGAAATTTTCGAGATGCCCTCGGAACCGAGCCGGGCAAACACCACCGCAACGATGCCCTCGATGATCCGGCCAATTGCCATGAGACGACCGGCCTTGGCAGTGCGGATTGTCGAGGCAAGAAAAAACTCGTCATCAAGCGCCGCAAAATCCAAGCCGTGCTTGTCAATGTTGGCCAACCGTTTCGGTTCGTCCCAAACGATCTTCATCAGAATTTATGTACCTACAATAATTAAGTCAATAATTTTCGTAACTACAACTAATTGCGACCTTCGAGCACCAACCTCTCGACCTCGGCTTTCCTGAGTTTCAGATCATAATCGAGGAAAAACTCGTCGAGTTGCGGCGGTTTCACCGAGGTGCCGGACAGCATCGCGTGCACCTGGCCGCGATGATGGATGTCGTGGATGAAGAGATGGGCGAGCAGATCGCCGGTCCGTTCCGGTATCATACCGTCCTCGCGCCGGTCGGTGAGGACGCGGCGCCCGAGATCGTCCGCCGACAGGCGGTCGCAAAAGGCGATCAGCCGCCGGTCGGCCTCCGTCCGCTTGCCAAAGAGCGCGTCCGCTTCGTCGAAGAGCAAGAACTCATCGTAGACCGCGGCGCCGACGCCGCCCTCTTCGAGAAAATCGAGATAGAGGTGATCGACCGCCAGGATGTGATTGAGCGTTGCCTTGATCGACGGAAAGAAGCTCGTCCGTTCGGCTTCGAATTCGCCGGGCTCAAGCTGCAGTACGGCGCCGTAGAGCCGGTCGTTCGACCACAGATTGTTGGCTGCCATGCGGTGGAAATGGTTCAGCAGGTCCATGACTTCACGACGCGACCCGGAATAGCGACACACCCGCCCATAGAAGCGCAAACCCAGCCAAAACAATCAGCAGCAGCCCGATCATGCGCCGCCGCATGCCTTGCGTTTCCTCGTCCAGCGCGACATTCGTGTTGGTGACGGTGTGAAACATCATCGCCTTGCGCGGAAAGCCGCTGCGGTTGGTCAGGCCGGGCGAGCGCGCCTCGATGCGGTAGCTCAGCCTGATTGCCTGGATGAAGATCGCCAGCATGGCAAGAGCCCAGGCACCGCACAGCAGATAGAACGTCTCGCCTGTCATTCTCTTACCCCTCGTACTTCTCGACCTTCTGCTCGATGGCGCCGAAGATCGAATGCCCACCCCGGTCCTTCATCTCGATACGCACGCTATCGCCAAAGCGCAGGAACGGCGTTTTCGGTTCGCCGGTTTCGATGGTCTCGATCATACGCAGCTCGGCGATGCAGGAATAGCCGGCGCCGCCCGCCGAGACAGGCTTGCCCGGCCCGCCGTCGAGCTTGTTGGAGACGGTGCCCGAACCGATAATGGTGCCGGCGGCCAGCGGCCGCGTTTTTGCGGCATGGACAATCAGCGCCGGAAAATCGAAGGTCATGTCGATGCCGGCGTTCGCCCGGCCGAACGGTTTGCCGTTGAGATCGACCAGCAGCGGCAGGCTGACCTTGCCGCCGTCCCAGGCATCGCCCAGCTCGTCCGGCGTCACCGCAACCGGCGAAAAGGCCGATGACGGTTTCGACTGGTAGAAGCCGAACCCCTTGGCGAGCTCGGGTCCGGTCAGGCCGCGCAGCGTTACATCGTTGACCAGCATGACCAGCCGGATCGCCGCCCGCGCCTGGTCGAGGCCTGCACCCATCGGCACGTCGTGGACGATGACGGCGACCTCTCCTTCCATGTCGATGCCAAGGGTCTCGTCGGTCATGCGGATTGGGTCGCGCGGTGCGAGGAAAGCGTCCGAGCCGCCCTGGTAGATCAGCGGATCGGTCCAGAAGCTTGCCGGCATCTCGGCGCCGCGCGCCTTCCGCACCAGCTCGACGTGGTTCACATAGGCCGAGCCGTCGGCCCATTGATAGGCGCGCGGCAGCGGCGAATGGGCGTCATGCTCGTGAAAGCGGGCAGACGGCACCGCATTATTCTCAAGTGATTCGGCCATCGCAGCGAGATGCGGCGCGATCCGATGCCAGTCGTCGAGCGCGGCCTGCAGGGTCGGCACCAGGAACGAAGCATCGGTAAACCGCGTCAGGTCGCGCGAGACGACGACGAGCTTTCCGTCGCGCGTCCCGTCCTTCAATGTGGCAAGCTTCATGCGGTTTCCTCTCCTGGCGCGCAAAGCAGTCCGTCACCGGCGGGTGCTCGACACGCAGCGCCGATATTTTGAGACCGCGCTCTTCCGCCACCTGGCCTTCACCAAACTCGACGATCGAAACCAGGTCGCGGAGATCCGGCCGCCCTTCATCGGCGATGCGGATCTCGATGTCGAACTCCATCGCCTGGCAAAAGCGCTGCCAATAGTAGCCGGTGCCGGGCGGGCCGAACACGGCGACCTTTGTTGCCAGGCCGGCCGTCCATGCGGTGTGGATCAACGGTCCAAGTTCCAGCACATGGTCGGAATGCAAATGCGTGATGAAGATCAGGTCGAGCGCCTTCAGGCTGACACGGGCATCGGTCAGCCCGCGCGTCACGCCGAGCCCGCAATCGACGACGAGGGTGCGGCCGCCAATCTCCAGCAGTGACGAACTCGGCCACGGGCCGCCCGGCCGCAGCGCCGGCCCACCCTTCGAACCCAGAAGCACCAGACGATCCGTCATGCGAAGGCGCTCAAGACCAGTCGCCCTCTGGCGTGCCGTTGAAGCGCTTCTTCAGGCCGGCCCAGCAGTCGATGTAATTGTCTTGCCGGGTTTCGAGCTCGGCGCCATAGCGGGTCACCATCTGCGGAAAGCGTGTCTCGAACATGAAGGCCATGGTGTTGTCGAGCTTGACCGGTTTCAGCTCCGCGCGCGAGGCTTTTTCGAAGCCAGACGCATCGGGTCCGTGAGCCAGCATCATGTTGTGCAGGCTGATGCCACCGGGCACGAAGCCCTCTTCCTTGGCATCGTACTGACCATGTATGAGGCCCATGAACTCGCTCATGATGTTGCGGTGATACCAGGGCGGCCGGAAAGTGTTTTCCGCCACAAGCCAGCGCGGCGGGAAGATGACGAAATCGATATTGGCGGTGCCTTCCTCGCCGCTCGGCGCGGTCAGCACGGTGAAGATCGACGGATCGGGGTGGTCGAACAGGATCGCACCGACCGGCGAAAAGGTCGCAAGATCATATTTGTAGGGCGAATAATTGCCGTGCCACGCCACCACATCCAGCGGCGAATGATCGATCTCGGTGACATGGAACTGGCCACACCATTTCGCGATCAGCCGACAGGGCGTGTCCTTATCCTCGAACCAGGCGCAGGGCGTCTTGAAATCGCGCGGATTGGCCAGGCAGTTGGCGCCGATCGGGCCGCGATCCGGCAGCGTCAGCTTGGCGCCGTAATTCTCGCAGACATAGCCGCGCACTTGCGGATCGACCAGTTCGACCTTGAACACCAGACCGCGCGGCAGCACGGCGATCTCGCCCGGCCTGAGTTCGATGACGCCCATCTCGGTGACGAAGCGCAAGGCTCCAACCTGGGGCACGACCAGCAACTCGCCGTCGGCGTTGAAGAAATGATCGTCGGCCATCGAACGGTTGGCGACATAGACATGTGCCGCCATGCCGGTCTGGCCGAGCACGTCGCCGGCGGTGGTGATCGAGCGCATGCCGGCGATGAAATCGGTTGGTTCCTTCGGCATCGGCACGGGGCTCCAGCGATACTGGCCGAGTGCGAGCTGATGGTCGCCGACGTTCGGCGCGCTTTTCCAAAGCGGATAATTCGCCGCTTTGAAGCGGCCGGTGTGCCTGACGCTCGGCCTTATCCGATAAAGCCAGGAGCGCTCATTGGTGCCGCGCGGCGCGGTGAATGGAGAGCCCGAAAGCTGCTCGGCATAGAGGCCGTAAGCCGGCCGCTGTGGCGAGTTTCGCCCTTGCGGCAGCGAGCCCGGCAGAGTCTCGGTCTCGAAGTCGTTGCCGAAACCCGGCATGTAGGAATAGGCCATGGAATCCTCCCGAATTCATGGTCTCGGAGCATCGTTTGCGCATCCGCAAAGATGCTCCGAGTTGACCATACCGGTTTCATTTGTAACCATTGAAAATGTAACCATCAACGGTGATTTCGGCATGAGCCGCCAGCATGCCCAGTCAGGGCCAACCATGGAAATCCTCGAGCTGGAATCCTTCCTGCCTTACCGGCTCTATCGGCTTGCCGATGCCGTCAGCCGCGAATTCTCAAGGATATACAAGGACCGTCACGGACTGACCCGGCCCGAATGGCGCACACTGGCCGGGCTTGGACAGCACGGCACGATGACGGCGACGGCGCTCGGCGAGCAATCGGCCATGCACAAGACCAAGGTGTCGCGAGCGGTGGCCGAGCTTGAGCGGCGGCGCTGGCTGACCCGCACGCCAGACGAGAAAGACCGTCGCGTCGAGCATCTGACGCTGACCAAAGCGGGGCTTGCCGCCTATCGCGAAATGGTGCCGCTGGCGAAGGAGTTCGAGCGGGAGCTGCTGGAGAGATTGAGCGCAGATGAACGTACAGCAGTCGCGGAAGGGGTGGCCGCGCTTGAGACGGCTTTGTACGGGGATTAGGTCCTCAGCAACTTTTGATGCAGGCGGGACAGCACCCCCCTCTGGCCTGCCGGCCATCTCCCCCTCAAGGGGGGAGATTGGACGTCGCTTCGGCTTTCGCCAATCTCCAAAGAAGAGCGATGTCGGCGAAGCTGCCAATCTCCCCCCTTGAGGGGGAGATGGCCGGCAGGCCAGAGGGGGGTGCTGTCCCGCCGGCGTTTCTAATCGCCTACCAATCCATCACCACCTTGCCGGAATTGCCGCTCTTCATCGCTTCGAAGCCGGAGATGTAGTCGTCGATACCGATGCGGTGGGTGATCAGGCCACTGACATCGAGAGGACCCTGCACCAGCGCGATCATCTTGTACCAGGTCTCGAACATTTCGCGGCCGTAGATGCCCTTCAGGTGCAGCATCTTGAAGATGACCTTGTTCCAGTCGATCTCGAAGCCGGTCGGCGCAATGCCGAGAATGGCGATCTTGCCGCCATTGTTCATAGTGTCGATCATGTCGCGGAAGGCAGGCGCGGCACCCGACATTTCGAGGCCGACGTCAAAACCCTCGGTCATGCCGAGCGCCGGCATCACGTCGCGCAGCTTTTCCTTCGACGCATCGACGACATGCTGGACGCCGAGCTTTTTCGCCAGTGCCAGGCGCACCGGGTTGATGTCGGTGATGACCACTTTTCGCGCGCCCACGCACTGCGCCACCAGTGCGCCCATGATGCCGATCGGCCCGGCGCCGGTGACCAGCACGTCCTCGCCAACCAAGTCAAAGGACAATGCCGTGTGAACGGCATTGCCTAAGGGATCGAAGATTGCCGCGATCTCGTCCGGCACGTCGTCGGGGATCGGCACGACGTTGTGCTGTGGAATCGCAAGGTATTCGCCAAAGGCGCCCGGCCGGTTGACGCCGACACCAAGCGTGTTGCGGCACAGATGCCCCCTGCCCGCCCGGCAGTTGCGGCAATGGCCGCAGACGATATGGCCTTCTCCGGAAACGCGCTGGCCGAGTTTGTACTCGGTCACCGCCGTGCCGAAATCGGCGATGGTTCCGACGAATTCGTGGCCGGTCACCATCGGCACCGGCACGGTCTTTTGCGCCCACTGGTCCCAATTGTAGATGTGCACGTCGGTGCCGCAGATCGCCGTCTTCCTGATCTTGATCAGCACGTCGTTCGGACCGATTTCCGGCACCGGCACTTCTTCCATCCAGATGCCCGGCTCGGCCTTGGCCTTGACCAGCGCCTTCATCATGTTTGACATTCTCTTGTCCCCTGAACCTTAGTCGCCTGAACCTCAGTCGCTTGAATCTCAGTCGCTTGAATCTCTTGATCCGGCCGCTCAGGAAATCACGCCGAGTTCGCGACCGACTGCGGCGAACGCCTCAACCGCGCGGTCGATGTCGGCGCCGGAATGGGCGGCCGACATCTGCGTGCGAATGCGCGCCTGGCCCTTCGGCACCACCGGGAAGGAGAAGCCGATGACGTAGATGCCGCGCTTCAGCATCCGCGCCGCCATCTCCTGCGCCAGCGTCGCGTCGCCCAGCATCACCGGGATGATCGGATGATCGGCGCCGGCCAGTGTAAAGCCGAGCCTGCCCATCTCGGAGCGAAACCGCGCTGCGTTGGCATATAGGCGCTGACGCAACGCATCGCCATTGCGGACCAGTTCGAACACCCGAATCGAGGCGCCGGCGATCGCCGGCATCAGCGTGTTGGAGAACAGATAGGGGCGCGAGCGCTGGCGCAGCCAGTCGACTACCTGCTTCCTGCCCGAAGTGTAGCCGCCCGACGCGCCGCCCAACGCCTTGCCAAGCGTGCCGGTGATGATGTCCACCCTGCCCTCGACGCCGCAATGTTCGGCCGAGCCGCGGCCATTCCTGCCGACGAAACCAACTGCATGGCTGTCGTCGACCATCACCATCGCATCGTATTTGTCGGCGAGGTCGCAGACGCCCTTCAGATTGGCGATGATGCCATCCATCGAGAACACGCCATCGGTGGCGATCAGCCGGAACCGGCAGTCGCTCGCCTCTTTCAACCGCGCCTCCAGATCGGCCATGTCGTTGTTGGCGTAGCGGAAGCGCTTTGCCTTCGACAACCGCACGCCGTCGATGATCGAAGCGTGGTTCAGCGCATCGGAGATGACCGCATCCTCCTCGCCGAGCAGCGTCTCGAACAGGCCGCCATTGGCGTCGAAGCAGGAGCCGTAGAGGATCGTATCCTCCATGCCGAGGAAGCCAGAAATCGTCGCCTCGAGCTGCTTGTGTTCTTCCTGCGTGCCGCAGATGAAGCGCACCGACGCCATGCCATAGCCGTAACGGTCAAGCGCCTGCTTGGCCGCTTCCCCCAGTTCGGCGCTGTCGGCGAGACCGAGATAATTATTGGCGCAGAAATTCAGCACCTTCTCGCCACCGACCTCGATTTCGGCCGATTGGGTCGAGGTTATCACCCGCTCAGATTTGTAAAGGCCGGCCGATTTCAGTCCTTCAAGCTCGCTGTCGATGTGGGAAAGGAACGCTTCGGTCATGATCAGGCCCTGTTGAGATCGACGAGGACTGTCGCGCCGCGCGGACGAAAAATCCATCGCAAAAGCGACCGCTTCGGTGGCGGCAATGGCACGGCAGAGGCCACGATGTTCAAATGCGGAGGCGCCGCGAAAGATTGCAATAACCACTTTGCGGGTTTCCCGCCACGGTCGCCGCCGCCGGCCTGCTGCCGTCCCAAACCTGTTAACACTTTGAAGCCAAAGGTTGTCGCACAAGAATTCGTTGGCGAGAGGGCCGCCTCAGAAAATGTCGCAGCAGCCGGTGCACGCCGTTTCAGGCAGGCTCATACTCCTGATCAAATCCGGCTACTGGCTGGCTCTGCTGATCATAGCCGCCATGGTCGTGGCCTCCTTCATCCTGCTGCAACAAGTGATGTCTACCCAACGGCACAATCAGGCGCTGCTCGATATCGTCAGCACACAGAAAGCCCTGTCGCAACGCATCGTCTTCCTTGCCGGCGCGACAGGCAGCGCCCAGCGCGATCAACAGCGCGCCCTGGTTACCGCGCTCAAGCAAGCGACGGTGGAGTTCGAGAAGAACTACGATCTGCTGCTCGAACGGACCGCCGCCGATCCGGCGTCGCCGGCAAGGTTCGATCCGAAATCGATCGAGAGCGTGCTTTTCGCCAAGCCGTACCATCTCGACTATTTCTCGGTCGGGCTTATCGCCAACGGCGAACGCCTGATCTCGTCATTCGAATCGCGGCTCAACATGGCCGGCAATGGTGGCTACAAAGGCGGAGAGGAGCGCGTCAACCTGAACGCTTCCGTTGCCAATGCAACATTGTCGGGCTATGCCGCACTTGGCCAGCGCATCAGCGCCTTTGCAGACCAGCGATCCGAAACACTTCTCGATCTTAACCGCACATTGTTCTACTCGACCATCGGCGTCATCGTGCTGGTGGCGCTTTTCATTTTCAGGCCGATGTCGAATGCCATCCTGCGCCGGACGCGCGAGCTGGTCGATGCGCGCAATTCCATGGCCTTTATTGCCGTGCATGACGGGCTGACCGGCCTGCACAACCGCACCTTCCTGACCGAGCATTTCGATACGCTGATCAATGCGGCGCTGCGACGGCGTGAACGGGTTGCCGTGGTGCAGTTCGATCTCGACCGGTTCAAGCAGATCAACGACACGTTCGGCCACGCCGCCGGCGATTATGTGCTGGTGGCGGCTGCGCAGCGCATGCGTGATTCGTGCCGTACGTCGGATCTCAACGTGCGGCTCGGCGGCGATGAATTCGTCATGATTCTCAATGGCGCCGGCAGCACCGAGGACATCGATACCGTCGCCCGGCGCATCCTGACCAAGCTCAACAAGCCGATCGTCTTTCGAGGCACGACAATCCATCCAGGCGTAAGTGCCGGGATTGCGGTCTACCCTGTCGACGCCGACAATGCGCAGGATCTGCTCGTCCATGCCGATCTGGCGCTGTATTCGGCCAAGAAGCAGGGCGGCGGCAGCTTGTCGTTCTTCTCCGAGGAGCTGAGGCACGAACTCGATTATCGCAAGCAGCTCGAGCTCGACATCAGGACCGCCATCTCGGAGAAGGCGTTCGAAGTCTATTTCCAGCCGCAGGTGTCGCTGTCGGACGGCGGCATCAGCGGCATCGAGGCTCTGGTTCGCTGGAGACATGCCGAGCGCGGCATGATCGCGCCGGGCGAGTTCATTCCGATCGCGGAAAAATGCGGTCTCATGCCCGAGATCGGCCGCATCGTCATCGCCAAGGCGATCGACGAAGCAGCCGAATGGAACCGCGCAGGCATCGCCTTCGGACGGATCGCCGTCAATGTATCCGGCTCGGAGCTGCGCGAGACAGATTTCGAAGTCTTCCTGTTCGACATGCTGGAGAGGGCTGGCCTGCCAGCGCACAAACTGTCGCTGGAGATCGTCGAATCCGTCATCCTCGACGACGAGAAGACCGGTATCGCGGCAAAGCTGCCGCACATTCGCGCCGCCGGCATCCATCTTGAGCTCGATGATTTCGGCACCGGCTACGCATCGCTCAGCCATGTCAATCCAAACGAGATCGATCGGCTGAAGATCGACCGCCGTTTCGTCCAGAACATCAACGAGAACAGCGGCAACACCAAGATCGTGCGTGCCCTCACAGAACTCGCCCGCGGTCTCGGCATCTCGATCGTTGCCGAGGGCGCTGAAACCGAAGCCGAGCTCGACTCGCTGATGGCGATCGGCTGCGACCAGGTGCAAGGCTATTCCATCGCTTTCCCGATGCCGCCGGACAGCGTGCGCGGATGGCTGGTGGCGCGAACGCCCAAGAAGGCCAGGCTGACGGTGCTGCAGGGCTGCCGGGCGTAGATCCGTCATGGTTCGGCCTTGCGAACCGACATGACCTGCCGAGGCGGAAGGTCATCCTCATCACCGGGAAATCCTGCCAGCAATTGTCCAAAGTTGGACACACGCGCCAGTCTTTCGTAGTCCTGAAACGACAAAATGACCGCCTGCTTGCGGCCGTGCCGGGTGATGATGGCCGGTTCTCCCGCGACGACCTGATCGAGCAGCGCCGAGAGTGTAGCCCCGGCATCCTTCAGCGAAATTTCGCGCATGGCGTTTCCTATCCTAATTTCTAACCCTCGACATTGGCCCGCAACGCGGCCAGCACCTGAGCAAACTCTGCCAGCCTGTCGTCGGACAGTCCTTTCCGCAGCCGCTTGTCGAAGGCTAACGCGGCGGTGCGCAATTTCAGGAACAGCGCTTCTCCGGCTTGGGTCAGCTCCACCTGGTGAACCCGGCGGTTCTCGGGATCGCGGCGGCGCATCAGCAGGCCTTGCATCTCCATGGCGTTGAGGTGGTGGGTCAGCGTTGCGCCCCGGATGCCGATCATGCCGGCGAGCTCGCGTTGGTTGGCCAGCTCCCGCGACTTGACCGACAGCAACGTGACCCAGACCGGCAGCGTGCCGCCTGCCTCGACCAAGGCAGCGTCGAAAGCCTGCGCAACCAGCTTGGCGGTGCGCGCGAGATTCATCCCGATCGGCGGGCGGTCAAAGGGCGTCATGATCCGACACTAGAACAAGGGCAAAGCCTATGGAACCGGCTCGAGCTTATGCGTTGACATCTAATCATTTGATATCTATCAATATGCCTAGCGGTGGGCAAGAGAGGAAATGCGGTCATGCAATATGTCTACATTATCGTCCTCGGCCTTCACGTCATGGCGGGCGTGTTCTGGGCCGGCACCACCATCGCGGTCGCCCGCGAACCGGAGATCAGGGCGGAACGTTTCTTCCGGCCGCAAATGGGCGCAGCCGGCGTGGTTTTCCTCACGGGCTTGCTGCTGTGGTATTTCTTCCACAACGGCTCTTTCGGCTCGATGGAGAAGGTCTTGGCGCTGGGCATCTTGACGGCGTTAATCGCCGCCGGGGTTCAGGGCGCGCTGGTGGGTTCCGCCAGCAGGCAGTTGGCCGGCGCTGATGCGGCGAAGCAAACCCAATTGCGCGCCAAGATGACAAAAGGCGAACGCATCGCTGGCGGCCTGCTGGTTATCACCGTGTTCTGCATGGCCACCGCCAGGATGTTTTGAACGTCCTGCCGCAATCGCAAGATTGTACGGTGCCCGGCGATGGCCGGCGGCGTGCGCGGCGCGCAGACCGGACCAAAGTACCGTGGTGGCTCTCCGTACGGAGGTTCGGCTGCGCGCCACCAATCAATCCAAAATATTCCTCAGATCCGCAAGCCGAACCTGATGCCGTCATAGATGGCGGCGTGGATGTTGCGCGAGGCTACTGCATCGCCGATGCGGAAGAGCACGAAACCACTCTGCGGATTGCGCACCGGAAAGATGTCGCCGCCGTTGACCAGTTTTTCGTAATCGATCGCGCCGGCGTTCTTCGACAGCGGCTTCAGCGCCAGGTAGAGATCGTCGAGCGGCAGCGTGCCATGCTCGACCACCACCTGGTCGACCCGCCGCTCGGTGCGCCAGCCATCGGCGAAGTCGGAGGCGAGCTCGGCGATCAGCTGGTTGCCTTCGCGCCGCACAGAGCGCAGCCGTGTGTTGATGGTCACCGTGACACCCTTTTCCTGGAAGGCGCGCATGTAGGGCACATGATTCATGCCGCCCATTTCCGGGGCGAAGAAGCGTTCGGGCGAAACCAGCTCAAGCCTGGCGCCGCTATTGGCGATCAGTTCGGCGGCACCCATGC
The DNA here is from genome assembly GCF_040322975.1 of Mesorhizobium sp. M0074. Taxonomy (NCBI): domain Bacteria; kingdom Pseudomonadati; phylum Pseudomonadota; class Alphaproteobacteria; order Hyphomicrobiales; family Phyllobacteriaceae; genus Mesorhizobium; species Mesorhizobium sp. M0074. The sequence continues at coordinate 242,583 of NZ_JAMYUM010000008.1, read as the reverse complement.
CCTGATGGCCGCCGTTGTCGTCATAGAGCAGTACATTCTCGGCCGGCTTGATGCTGCCGGCCATGATATCCCAGCTCGAGGTGACGAGATTGTCGCCCGCCGTCAGAGGCGGGTTCTGCGGCAGCCCGCCGGTGGCGACCACCACCACGTCCGGCGACAGCGCCAGCACGTCGTCCTTCTCCGCCCATTTGTCGTAGCGGATCTCGACGCCCAGCCGGTCGAGTTCGGCCAGGCGCCAGTCGATGATGCCGATCAATTCCTTGCGGCGCGGGTTTTGCGTTGCCAGCCGCACCTGGCCGCCGGCCTGGCTCGATGCTTCCAGCACCGTCACCTGGTGCCCGCGCTCGGCGGCGACGCGCGCCGCCTCCAGCCCGCCGGCGCCGGCGCCGACGACGACCACCTTCCGCTTCGGTCCCTCGGTTTTCGGAATAATATGCGGGATATCAGCCTCGCGGCCTGTCGCCGCATTGTGGATGCACAGCGCCTCGCCGCCCTCATAGATGCGGTCGAGGCAATAGGTGGCGCCGACGCAAGGCCGGATCTCGTGCTCGCGGCCCTCCATCACTTTTTTGACGATATACGGGTCGGCAATGTGGGCACGCGTCATGCCGACCATGTCGAGCTTGCCGGTGGCGATGGCGTGACGCGCGGTGGCGACGTCGGAAATCCGCGCCGCATGGAAGGTCGGGAATTTCGTCGCCGCTCTCACCTCCCCTGCGAAGTCGAGATGCGGTGACGAGCGCATGCCGGTCACCGGAATGACTTTGGTCAGCGCCGCGTCGGTCTCGATCGAGCCACGGATGATGTTGAGGAAATCGACCTTGCCGGAGCCGGCCAGCCGCCTGGCGATTTCGACGCCCTCCTGTTTCGACAGGCCTTTCTCGAAATCCTCGTCGGCGACCATGCGGATGCCGACGACGAACTTTTCGCCGACCGCGGCACGCACCGCGTCGAGCACCATTCCGGTGAAGCGCAGCCGGTTGTCGAGCGAGCCGCCGAAATCGTCGTCGCGCTGGTTGGTGGCCGGCGACCAGAAACCGTCCATCAGATGGCCGTAGGCTTCGAACTCGATGCCGTCGAGGCCGGCAGCCTGGCAGCGCTGCGCGGCCGCCGCATAGTCGGCGACGATGCGCTCGATATCCCAGTCCTCGATAGTCTTGGGAAAGGCCCGATGGGCCGGTTCGCGCACCGGCGAGGCCGACAGGACGGGCAGCCAGTCGGCCTGGTTCCAACCGGTACGGCGGCCGAGATGGGTGATCTGTATCATCACCTTGCAATCGTGCTCGTGGCAGGCATCGGTAAGCTCGGCGAGCCATGGCACGATGCGGTCGTCATAGACATGCAGATTGCCAAAAGCGGCCGGGCTGTCGCGCGAGACGATCGCCGAACCGGCGGTCATGGTCAGCGCCATGCCGCCCTTGGCCTTTTCGGCATGGTAGAGCCGGTAGCGTTCCTTCGGCATGCCGTCCTCGGAATAGGCCGGCTCATGGCTGGTCGACATCACCCGGTTCTTCAGCGTCAGATGCTTGAGCCGATAGGGCTGGAGGAGCGGGTCGTTGCTAGTCATCGTCTTCCTGCTGTTTCAAATTGTGCTAATGAGCGGCAAATTTTTGTTTTTACGCATGTCGCTGTCCCAAAATCGCTGCGCAGTTTTGGGCGACATGCAGCAAGGAACCTGCTCATGACCGATACGAAAAACCTCACCCAGCTCGGCACCAACGTCGAGGCGCCACAGAGCCCTGAAGCGGCAGTCCTGGAAACCGTGCCGTTTTCGCGCGGCGACGGCCCGCCGGCCATCGTTCGCTTCACCTGCCCGGAATTCACTTCGCTCTGCCCGGTCACCGGCCAGCCGGACTTCGCCCATATCGTCATCGACTACGCACCCGATGCGCTGCTGGTGGAATCGAAGTCGCTCAAGCTGTTCATGACCTCGTTTCGCAACCATGGCGCCTTCCACGAAGAATGCACCGTCATGATCGGCCGCCGCATCATCGCCGCGACCAAGCCATTGTGGTTGCGCATCGGCGGCTATTGGTATCCGCGCGGCGGCATTCCGATCGACGTGTTCTGGCAAACCGGCGCGCCGCCGGAAGGTGTGTGGCTGCCCGACACCGGCGTCGCCCCCTATCGCGGGCGCGGCTAATCGGACGGAGCGGCTCACCTGATCCCGGTCCGGCACAGGTTGGTCTCCAGGAAAGGCATCACCGCGTCGCGGTACCGCTGTTGGTCATAGCGATAGAGATCAACATGCCGCGCGCCGTCGAACCAGACCAGCTTTGCGTCAGCGCCTGCCGCATCTTTCAACGCCAGTGTCTGGCTGCGAGCGACAAACGGATCCGAATTGCCTGCTAGCAGCAATATCGGCCGATCAATCGCGCCGATGCGATCGACCGGCCTGACATCATCTACCCCGAAGCCAAGGCGGAGCTGCATCTGCGCCAAGAGGATGGTCGCCTGTACGTCGCGCAACATAGGCAAGGGCGCTCGCAACGCCGTGGTTTCCAGCAAAGTCGCGTAGAGCTGCTCCAGGACATAGGCATCGGCATGCTCCTGCTGAGCGCCAAATACAAAAGCAGCCGCACCGAGCGACGAGCCGATGGCCGCCACCTTGCGACCGGCGAAGCGTTGCCGCGCAAAGGCGAGGATGCGGCTGGCGTCCTGCCGTTCGATGTAACCAAAGCCTCTGATATCGCCGCCGCTTTCGCCATGTCCCGACAGATCGAACAGCACGATCGAGTAGCCGCTTTCGAAAAGCAGCTTCGCTCTTGGAACCATGGCCAGCTTGTTTGAACCGCGTCCGTGTAACAGCACGATTGTTCCGCAACTGTCCTGCCGATCCGCCACCCAACCGGCAAGATCGGGCGCGCCCTCCTGCTTCAGAACGATGCGCTCCACCGGTAACCCCACAGGCAGCGTGAAGCTTTGCTGAGGCACGCGGGCCACCGCGCGGCTTCCTGCCTCCCAGGTGACAGCGCAGGCCAGGACGCAAACCGCCGCGAATAAAGCAACCACGACAGGACCTCTTCTCATCGATCGGTCACGTGCACTTCGCATCAGTTGAGCGGCAGCCGCCGGTAACGGCCGGGACTGTTCGGATCGCTGAAATGGTGCATCGGCCCGTGTTCGGCGAAGTGTGCTGACCAGCGTTTCATGGCGGCCGGATCGAGTTCGACGCCCAGCCCGTCACCCTCCGGCACACGCACCGTGTTGGCGATCTGTTTGAACGGGCCGTCCTTGATCACGTCGCCGATCTGCCAGCGAAACAGGGATTGCGACGCCTCGGTGATCCATGGCGTTGCCGCCACGACGTGCAGATAAGCCGATGTCATGATGCCGAGATCGTTCGAATAGCACCAGAACCCCTTGCCCATCGCCTCACAGGCGGCAATGAATTTCAGAGTTTTCGACAATCCGCCGAGTGCTGCGAAATTGCAGACGAAGTAATCCGGCGCACCGAGCGCGACTGCCCGTCTGAGATCCGGGATGTGCGTCGAGAACGGAATGCGCGAATGCTGGCGCAGCGCAGCCATCTCCTCGAAGGTCGCGACCGGATCCTCGTAGTTGCGGATGTTGAACGGCTCGATCTCGCGCAGCACCCAGCGCGCTGTGGTCAGCGACCACTGCATGTTGGAATCGAGTTTGATCTGCGCTTTATCGCCAAGCGCCTCGCGCAGCATGCGCACTGTCCTGATCTCGAGCTCGGGATCGCCCATGATCAGCTTGCCCTCGAAGATCGTCGAGCCGTGCTGTTCTCGCATGCCGAGACAGTAGTCGACGATCGCTTCGGCGGTCATCTCGCCGCCGGCTCCGCCTTGAGCGGGGCGAAAGGCGAAATATTCCGAAAACGGAATGTCCTTGCGCACCGCGCCGCCGAGCAGCTTATAGAGCGGCATACCGAAGACCTTGCCTCTTATATCCCACAGCGCCAGTTCGACGGCGCCGAACGCCACCGTGGCTGCGTTCTCGCCGGTGTTGGCGGTGATCTGCCAGGGCGGCACACAGCGCGCCTCGCAATCGGCGATGTCGAGCGGATCGGCGCCAATCAGCGCCGGCGCGATCTCGGCCTTGATCACCTCGCCGAAATGCCACCATGGCGCCTCGCCCAGTCCGACCACGCCTTCGTCCGTCTCGACCTCGATGATCGATTTCGACGCGCCGCCGTAGAGACCAGCCGTCCACCAGAACGGAGCATCGAGCGGGACGTTGACGTGGGTGACGCGGATGTTGGTGATCTTCATCGATTCCGTTCTCACTCGCACTGGTATTGGCTTAGCGCCCATTCGCCGGTCACCGAGAGCAGGTCCGATATCTTCCAGTCGCCGTCGATTTTTTTGAACTTCCATTCCAGCCGATGCGGGTTGCCGGCGGCGACGAAGGCGACGACGACCTTGGCCTCGTCGCCCTTGACCGCTTCGATGGTCTTCAGGCTCTTGTCGATCTCCGCCTTGTCGTATTCGGAATTGTCGAGCGCCATGTTGGGATCGAGGCACTCGCCCTGCCCCGACTTCCGCAGCGCGTCGCTCTTGTCGAGCACCGACTTTGCCGGGTCGGTGAAATGGCCCCGCTGAGCCGGATCGACCTCGAGCCCGGCATGCTCGTAGAACGGCTTCACCACCGCAGTCGGCGAGCCCGGCTGCACGGGTGCGGCCGGCGCGTTTTCTGCCGGCGGCAACACTGCCGGCGGAGGTGCCGCACTGTCGGCCGGCGCGTTTGCGGGCGGCGCGCCGAACAGGCCCTGAGCGGCGGCGCTGCTCAATCCGGCCAGCAGGCACGCAGTCGCCAAAATCCAGGGATGGCAGCGAAGCACGGCGTCACTCCGGAGGCTGCCCGGCCAGGCATTCGAGCGCACTCAGCGTCCAGCCGCTGGTCTTCGAGGTAATGTCGGCGACCTTCCACTTGCCGTCGATCTTCTTCAATGACCAGACCATTTCGCGTTTGGAATCATCGCCTTCCGGAAAAAGGTTGAACGTCGCCGTCACCTCGGCGCTGTCGCCATCCAGCGTTTCGGCCAGCGTCAGCGTCTTGGCCACGGTCTTCTCGTCATAGTCCTGCGCATCGAGACCAGGGGCGAAGTCGATGCAGGGAACTTCATCCGGATGGCTCTTTGCCGCATTGTCGTTCAGTTCGAACAGTTTCGTCACCGGTGCGGTGAAGCGGTCGCGATATTGCGCATCGGCCTCGAATTTGACCGACGGGACATAAAAGAACTTCACGGCGTTGGCAGCAGGGCCGGCAAACGCGGCCGCCGGCACAGCCATCGAAAGCGCGGCAACAAAAAGTGGCAGTTTCATGGGTGTCCCCGATTGTTCACTGACGGAAGCTATCAGTACCACGCATCTTGCCCGTCGGCTTTCTTGCGGTCCATGAAATCCTGCAACGCGTCCTCTGCTGGCAACTCAGGCGTTCAGCCAGACATTCTGGAGATCCATCTCGAAGGTTTGGTGGACACCGTAGTTCTTCACCTTCTCGTTCATGTGGCTGAACAGCTTCTGCCAAAACGGCTGAATGATGACGCCCGAATCCTGCAGGATCTGCTCGATGTCCTTCATGACCTCGCGGCGCTTTTCCACGTCGATGAGCGAAAGAGCCTGCTTGAGCTTGGCGTCGAAATCAGGGTTCGAGTAGCCGGTTTCGTTCCAGGCCTCGCCGGTGCGATAGCCGAGCGCCAACACCTGTACGCCAAGCGGGCGCATGTACCAGATGGTCATCGAATAGGGGTATTTCGTCCAGTCGTTCCAGAAGGTCGACCCCGGCAGCACGGTGCGCTTCACTTTGATCCCGGCATCGCGCAACTGGCCGGCAATAGCGTCGCCGGTGTTCTTTTGCCAATCGTCCTCGACGGTGATCAGTTCATGCTCGAAGTCGTCCTGCCCGGCATCGGCCATAAGCTTCTTGGCGCCCGCGGCGTCGCGTGTCTTCTTGGGCAGCGCGTAGTATTCCGGATGAATCGGGCTGACGTGGTGGTTTTCACCAACAGTGCCTCGCCCGGCGTAGCCAAGTTCGAGCACCGCTTTGTTGTCGACGGCCATCTGGAGGGCGTTGCGAACCCGCTTGTCGTCATAGGGCTTGTTCGTGATGTTGGTCCGGGCGACGAGCGTGGTCGCTGTCGCGACCTCCGATTTGACCAGCCCCATCTTGTCGAGAATGTCTATGAAGTCGGCCGGCGTCTCGAAGTTGAGGTCGATTTCGCCGGAGTCGAATGCATTTATCGAGGCGTTGAAATCGGTTCCGTAGTCGATGAATTCGACGCCGTCGAGAAGCGCTTCACCGCCCCACCATTTGCCATTTTCACGACGCTTGACGACCGCTTTCTGGCCGACCGCATAAGACACCAGTTCGAACGGCCCGGTGCCAATCGGCTTCTCGATCGGATTGGCGCCGTCGGCGTCGAAGTTGCGATGGACCACCAGCGCCGGATAGTCGGTGAAGTTCGGGATCAGCGAGATGTCCGGCTCGTTCAGCTTCAGCTTCACCGTGTTGTCGTCGACCTTGGTGATCGCCCCTTCCCTGGCCTTGCCGGTCTTTGCATCGATCAGCGCACCGACGCGCGCGGCCATCGAATTGCCGGCGGCAGCCTTCTCGCACCAGCGCGTCAGATTGTAGGCCACGTCATCGGCGTTGAAAGCATCGCCGTTGTTCCAGGCGATGCCCTTGCGCACATGCAGCACGTATTCGGTGGCGTCGTCGTTGACCTCCCAGCTTTCGAGCAGAACCGGCTCGAATGTGAACTGGCGGGTGTAGCGGACAAGCGGCTCGAGCCAGCAGCGTGAAATGTTCGCAAGTTCCACCCAGTCGTAGGTGCGCGTGTCCTTTTGCGCCTTCACCGACATCGAAACGTGCAGCGTTCCGCCTTTCTTCGGCTCTTCAGCCAAAGCCCGCTCCGGCACGGCAAGTCCAATCATGCCGTAGGCAAGGGCCGCCGATGCGCCGAAAGCGCTTGCCAGGGCCAGAAACTCCCGCCGGTCGACGCGACCGGCGCGCGCCTCGCTGGCCATTGCTTCGATGGCGCTCGGTACGCGATCGCCGTTGCTTCTGAAGAGTGTCATTTTTTTCCTCCCTTATGGTTCGCATCGGGTCTTCGCCCGTGATCAACTAACGCTGTCCGGCAGTTTCTCCTCGCGCCGCGCAATCAAATCTTTGAGACCATCGGCGATGCCCTCATCGAGCTTCGGCTCCTCATAATCGGCGAGCATGTTGCGCGCTTTCTCGCGGCCGCGGGTGTCGTGGTCCTTTGCTCCTTCCGCCTTCCACTGTTCGAACGAATTGAAGTCCATGATGCTCGGTATGAAGAAGGCGGACTCGAAATGTTCAAGCGTGTGCTGGGTGCCGAGGAAATGGCCCTGCGGTCCGACCTCGCGGATAGCCGCCATAGCCTCCTTGAAATCGTCGAATGGCAGCCCGCCAGCATATTTGTACCAGCCGACAAGCTGCTCGCAGTCGGTGGCAAATTTCGAATAGCCGCAGGTCAGGCCGGCCTCGAGCCAACCGGCGGAGTGCCAGATGTAGTTGGCGCCGGCAAGGATGGCGGCATGCATCAGCATGTTCGCCTCGTAGCCCGCCTGGGCGTCGTTCAGCTTCGAGCCGACGTGGAAACCGGACGTGCGCCACGGCAGACGATACTTCCGCGCCAGCGCGCCCATGAGATACATCATCTGGGCCGCCTCCGGCGTGCCGCCCATGGGAGCGCCGGTCTTCATGTCGACCGTCACCATGAACTGTCCGTAGATCTGCGGCGAACCCGGACGCAGGAGCTGTGTGAACGCGACGCCCGCCAGCGCTTCGGCATTGACCTGCGCGACCGCACCGACGGCAGAGGCCGAAGTCGAGGCGCCGCAAAGGGCGAAGGGGGCGAGGATCAGCGGCTGGTTGTGGCGCGCATAGACTTTCATCGCGTCCAGCATGGTGGCGTCCCACACCAGCGGCGAATTGCAGTTGGTGATGGACACCAGGACCGGGTTGTCGCGGACAAAATCCTCGCCGAACACGATGCCTGCCATCGCCATCGTGTCTTCGGCTCGATCCCTGGAGGTCACGATGCCCATGAACGGCTTGTCGGAGTGCTTCAGCGCCGAATGGATGATGTGGAGGTGACGTTTCGGCACCGCGATTTCCATCGGCTCGCAGATGATCGAGCTCGACGAATGCAGCGCCGGCGCCATGTAGGCGAGCTTGTGGAAATTGTTGAGGTCGGCGAGTGTGCCGTAGCGCCTGTTGTTGTCGAGGTCGCGTACGTAAGGCGCCCCGTACATCGGCACGAAGATGGAGTTGTTTCCACCCACACGTACGGAACGCTGAGGATTCCTCGCATTGAGCGTGAACTCCGACGGGACCTTCGAGATGAGCTCCATCAGCAGGGCGCGGTCGATCCGGACCCTTGTCTCCGAGACATCGGCGCCCGCCGCCTTCCACATTGCGATCGCTTCGTCGTCGCGGAACTCGCATCCGACTTCTTCGAGGATGGAGAGCGACTCCTGGTGGATCAGCTCAACCGCCTCGTCCGGAACCATCTGATAGACGGGAATCTGGCGGACCAGGGTTGGAAACGACGCTATGGGTGCGCCCCGCAGCGCCTTGCGCCCCAGGCGGCCACCGCTGCGGCGGTTGGTGTGTTCGCTCACTTCAACGGCCGGTGCGTTCATGAAGGCTCCATATTCCTGTTGGTGACCAATCTAGCCAGACAAAATGCAGCTGTGACGCTGGAAAATCCTGATCTCTTGTATAAGCTCAGCTTATGCGAAGCTTGCGCCACCTGCTGCCGTCGGCCGGCAGCCTGATCGTTTTCGAGGCCGCCGGGCGGCTGTCGAGCTTTACCGCCGCCGGGCGCGAGCTCGGCATGACGCAGGCTGCCGTCTCCTATGCGATCCGTGGGCTCGAAGAGCAGCTCGGCGCGAAACTCTTCCAGCGCCGCCACCGGCAAGTCAGCCTGACCGAGGCCGGCGACCGCTTCCATGCCGACGTCTCGCTCGGCCTGTCGCACATTCGCAAGTCGGCGGAGGATCTGCGCCAGATCGCCGTCGGCGCGCATGTGACGCTCGCGGCCTCGACCGCCTTCGCCTCGTTCTGGATGATGCCGCGCCTGCAGCAGTTTCGCGACGAATTGCCGGGCATCGACCTGCGCATCCAGACCGCCGACCGCGATCTCGACATCATCGCCGAAGACATCCCGCTCGGCGTCCGCGGCGGCGAGCCCAGGGAATGGCCGGATTATCATTCGCTGCCGCTGGCCGATGAGGTGATATTCCCCGTTGCCGGCGTTAGTTACGTGGCACGGTTCGGGCTGCCGGAGCGTGTCGCGGACCTTCAATCGCACCGCCTCATCCATCTTGAAGAGCCGTTTCGCGAGGCCGCGAGCTGGGACGAATGGTTCGCCTCGGCCGGTGTCGACATCGCCGATGCCGGACGCGGCTTGCGCATCAACGACTATGCGCTGGTGATCCAGGCAGTCATGGAAGGGCAAGGCATCGCGCTCGGCTGGGGTCACCTCGCCGAGCGGCTGCTGGCATCAGGGCTGCTGGTGCGCGTCACCGGCCACACGATGACGACCGGCAAGGGCTTTCATGTCATCTGGTCGAAGAACCGCGAACTCAGCGACAACGCCCGCAAGGTGCGGGACTGGCTGGCGGCGCAGGCGTGAGGCCGATAAATGCCCGGTCAAACGGTCACGACGATCTTGCCGAACTGTTCGTTCGATTCGAGATAACGGTGCGCCTCGACGATCTGGTCGAACGGAAAGGTTCGGGCGATTGCCGGCTTCAGCGAACCCGAGCTCAGTCCGTCAAGGATGAACGCCTTGGCGGCCTGCAGCCGGACCCGATCGCGCACGATCTCATGGACGAGATAGCCGCGCAGCGTCAGCGTCTTGGCCAGCACTGCAGGTAGCGGAAAGGGGGTCGGGTCGGGGCTCAAGCCGCCATATTCGATGAGAATGCCATCCCGTGCCATCGCTGCCGTCAGAGGCTCGAAGATCGGCCCGCCGACCGCGTCGAACACCACGCGCACGCCGTCCGGGCCGGCGATTCGCTTCAGCCTGGCTTCCAGGTCCTCCTCTGCCGAGGCGATGACGTGGGCCGCGCCGAACTCAAGCAAAGCCCGCTTCTTGGCAGATGTCCGTGTGACCGCGATCGGGGTCGCGCCAATCATGTTGGCGATCTGGATCGCGGCAAGTCCGACGCTGCTCGAGGCCGCGGTAATGACAACAAAGTCCTCGCTTTGGAGGTTGGCAATGTCGATCAGCGCACCGTAGGCCGTGAGATATTGCATCCACGCGGCGGCGGCCTCTTCCCAGCTCAGCGATGGCGGGTGCTTGACGACGAGCTCGGCGGGATATGTGGCAATCTCACCATAGGCAGGCCAGCGGACCATCGACAATGGCGGCACGATGCTGACGGCATCGCCCGGCGCAAACCCGTCCACGCCTTCGCCGACCATCTCGACGATACCCGCCGCCTCGAGCCCAAGACCGGAAGGCAACGGCGCGGTCTGGATGTAGGTCCCCGAACGCAGCAGCGCCTCGGCGCGGTTTATGCCCAACGCCTTGACGCGTATCTGAATCTCACCGCTCGCGGGCGCAGGCGTGTCAACATTCTCGATGCGCAGGACCTCGGGACCACCGAGCTCATGAAAGCGAACGACACGTGCCATCGGTCACAACTCCAAAATATTTGAACTGAATCAGCTATGCCAGCGCTCATCAGGCGGATAAATAGTCGCTTGAGTAGATCAGCAGAAACTATAGGTTTTGAATATGGATCGCCTTACGAGCATGGCCGTGTTCGTCAAAGCCGTCGACCTGGGCTCGTTCGCAGCCGCGGCGGCGGCTCTCGATCTGTCCGGGCCGATGGTCGGCAAGCATGTCCGGTTTCTCGAGGAGCGCCTGAGCGTGCGCCTCATCAATCGGACCACGCGTCGCCAAAGCCTGACCGATTTCGGGCGCGCCTATTATGAACGCTGCCGGCTGGTGCTTGCCGAAGCGGAGGCCGCGGATGCACTCGCCGCCGACCAGCTTGCCGAACCGCGCGGAAAACTGCGTGTCCTCATGCCGGTGCATTTCGGCCGGCGCTGCGTTGCCCCGATCCTGTTCGGGCTTGCGCAGCAATATCCGGCGCTGGAACTTGACCTGTCGTTCAGCGACGCCCTCGCCGACCTCGCCGAGGACGGCTGCGATCTTGCCATTAGAACGGGCGACCTGGAGGACCAGGCCGGGGTAATGGCACGTCGCATCGCGCGCCAGCACATGCTCGTCTGCGCATCGCCGTCCTATCTCGACCGGCACGGCCGGCCGCAGCAAATAGATGACCTCGGCAGCCATCACGCGATCATCTACCGCCGTTCCGGGCGTGCCGTTCAGCCGTGGCTGTTTCCGCGCAACGGCCACCCCGCGATTGAGGTCAGGCCCGTCAGCAGATTGGGGCTCGACGATCTCGATGCCATCGCCGATGCCGCGGCCGCCGGCATGGGGCTCGCCTGGCTGCCATACTGGATGGTTCGCGAGCGCATTCAGGCGGGCGTACTTGTCCCGCTGCTGCCGGAACAGCCACGGTTTCTCTATGACGCCCATGCGCTGTGGTTGCAGACGCCTCACCTGCCGATGAAAGTCCGTCTTGCCGTCGATGCACTGGCGGCAGCGCTGCCCAAGCTCATGACTTGAAGTGCACGAGCGGCCAGTCGCGATCAGCTGCGTGGATTTCCTCAATTCCGCCCTCCCGCATCGACCACGAATCCGCCTATAGTGCCCCATGCCGATCCGCCAGCTTTCCGAAACGATGATCAACCAGATCGCCGCCGGTGAAGTCATCGAGCGTCCGGCAAGCGTGGTCAAGGAACTGGTCGAGAACGCGCTGGATGCAGGCGCTACCAGAGTCGAGATCGTCACCGCCGGCGGCGGGCTGAACCTGATCCGCGTCAGCGACGACGGCTCGGGCATTCCGGAAAAAGAACTGGCGCTGGCGATCGCGCGCCATTGCACCTCCAAGCTCGCCGACAACATTCACGACATCCGTTCGCTCGGCTTTCGCGGCGAGGCCTTGCCGTCAATCGGCTCGGTGGCGCGGCTGTCGATCCGCTCGCGCACCGCGTCCAGTGAAAACGCCGCCGAGATCGGTATCGACGGCGGCCGCGTCTCCGCGGTCAGGCCGGCGGCGGCCAATCGCGGAACCACGGTCGAGGTGCGCGACCTGTTCTTCGCCACGCCCGCAAGGCTCAAATTCATGAAGGGCGAGCGCGCCGAAAGCACGGCCATCGGCGACGTGGTCAAGCGCATCGCCATCGCCTTTCCCGCCGTGCGCTTCACCCTGGCCGGCCCGGACCGCTCGACGCTGGAACTGCCGGCGACCGACGACAGCCCGGAAGGCCGGCTGCGCCGGGTGGCGCAGGTGATGGGCGCCGACTTTCCGGACAATGCGATCGCCATCGACGCGATGCGGGACGGCGTGCATCTCGCCGGCCATGTCTCGGTCCCCTCCTTCACCCGCGCCAACGCGCTGCAGCAATACGCCTATGTCAACGGCCGTCCGGTGCGTGACAAACTGATCGCCGGCGCCATTCGTGGCGCCTTCGCCGACGTGCTGCCGCGCGACCGCCATGCCGTCACCGTGCTGTTCCTGAGGCTCGATCCGGCGATCGTCGACGTCAACGTCCATCCGGCCAAGGCAGACGTGCGCTTCCGCGACCCGGGGCTGGTGCGCGGGCTGATCGTCGGCGCCATCCGCGAAGCGCTGGCCAATGCCGGCATCCGCGCCGCCACCACCGGGGCCGCCGGCATGATGACCGCGTTCCGGCCAGGCGCCGCATCCTATGCGCATGGCGGCCCGGCCAACGGTCACCGCAGCTACGAGGCCGCCTATCGGGCATCGGGCTTTTCCGGGTTCGATCCTGCCCGTTCGCCGCAGCGGCCGCTCAATATGGGCGACGGGTTCGGCGAGGACGAGCAGGCGGCCTTCGACGCCGGGCCGCTGCACAGCGCCGATGCGCGCGCCGGGCAAAACGAAGCGGCGGAAACGCTGCTCGGCACGGCGCTGGGCGCGGCGCGCGCGCAAGTGCACGAGAATTATATCGTCGCCCAGACCAGGGATTCGCTTGTCATCGTCGACCAGCATGCGGCGCATGAGCGGCTGGTCTACGAGGCCTTGAAGAACGCCCTCCACTCACGCGCGGTGCCGTCGCAGATGCTGCTGTTGCCCGAGATTGTCGATCTGTCGGAAGAGGATGCCGAGCGGCTTGCCAGGCATTCCGAGACGCTGGCCCGCTTCGGCCTCGGCATCGAGCGCTTCGGCCCCGGTGCCGTCGCGGTGCGCGAGACGCCGTCGATGCTCGGCGAGACCAACGTCCAGCAACTGGTGCGCGACCTCGCCGACGAGATCGCCGACAACGACACGGTCGACACGCTGAAGGAGCGGCTGGACAGAATAGCCGCGACCATGGCCTGCCACGGCTCGGTGCGTTCCGGCCGCCTGCTCAAACCGGAAGAGATGAACGCGCTGCTGCGCCAGATGGAGGCGACGCCCGGCTCCGGCACCTGCAACCACGGCCGCCCGACCTATATCGAGCTCAAGCTGGCGGATATCGAGCGACTGTTCGGGCGGCGATAAGGAACTCGCAGGGCGCAGCCCCCACCCGGACCTTCGGTCCGACCTCCCCACAAGCGGGAGGTAGGGAGCCCTACCCGCCGACGCCTCGCGAGGAGCTTACCCTCCCCCTTGTGGGGAGAGTCGCTGCGAAGCAGCGGGGTGGGGGGTACGAAAAGAGCCGCTGTACAGCGGCTCTTTTCGAGTCAGGCACAGCCCCAAACCCTTTGCTCACCTCTTCAAATTCACCACGATGACGCCGCCCAGCGCCAGCGCGCCGCCGAAGATGCCAAGCAGCGTCGGCACCTCGCCCAGCCAGAAGAAGCCGATCAGCGTCGCCATCGGCGACACCAGATAGAGGAAGTTCGAGGCACGCGCCGCGGGCAGGCGGGAAAGCGCTGTTGCCCAGGCAGCGTAGGCGATCAGGCTGGGTACGATGCCGAGAAAGATGACGGCGCCGAGCCCGGCGGTGTCGGCGACCGCCGCCTGCGCCAGACCGCTCGGCAGGAACGGCGACAGGCAGAGCGCGCCAAGCACCATGTTCGAGGCCGAGATCGTCAGCGGGTGATGGTGGGCAAACAGCGGCTTCTGGACGATGGTGTTGACGGCCGAGCACAGCGCCGAGCCGAGGACAAGCAGCGCACCATTGTTGAAATGCAGCCCTTGCCCCTCGCCCATGGCGATGATCCCGATACCGGCGAAGGACAGGAATGTGCCGGCCCAGGCGAGGCCCGAGAAGCGTTCGCCGAGCAGCGCCATGGCCATGATGGCGGTGAAGATCGGGCTGACATTGATGATGAAGCCGGCCGCACCGGCCGAAACGGTCAGCTCGCCGAAATTGAGCATCACCGTGTAGAGCGCGACGAAGACGGCACCACCGAAGACAAAGCGCCAGAGTTCATCGAGCCTGGGCAGCGCCGGCCGCTTGACCGCGAGGAAGATCGCCGCCGGAACCGCGGCGATGGCAAAGCGCAGCGCGCCAAGTTCCAGCGGCCCGAAAGCGGCAAGGCCGGCGCGGATCGCCGGAAAGGCGGAGGCCCAGCCGACCACCGTCAGCGCCACCGCGATGGCAGCCGTGGCATCCATGCGCTGTGTCGTATTCAACGTGCCGGTGTAAGCGCTCATCTGGGTGTCCTCGCGATCCAATGCCATGAAGTAGAGAAACGCTATTGCGGGTCGGTTGACAAACGAACAAATCGAGCATCACCTGTGACTATGGATCACAGCTTAGACCCGATGCTGCCGCTCGAAACGCTGCGCGCCTTCGACGCCGCGGCTCGGACCGGCAGCTTTTCGGCGGCGGCCGAGAAGCTCAACATCACTCACGGCGCCGTCAGCCGGCAGATCGCCAAGCTCGAGGGTTGGCTCGGGCTGAAAGTCTTCGATCGCGGCGCGCGCGGCGTCTCGCTGACCATCGAGGGCAACCGGCTGCATCTGCGCACCACCGAAGCCTTTGCCCTGATCGCCAGCAATTCGGATCGCTGGGTCGAGCCGCGCGGCACGGCGGTGGTGCGGCTGACCTCGATCCCTTCGGTCAGCGGGCTGTGGCTGATGCCGCGTATGGCGGCGCTGGAGAACCACCCGTCGAAGCTGCGTATAGTGCTCGACGTCGACATCCGCCAAGGCGATCTTGCCGACGAGGGCATCGACCTGTCGATCCGCTGCGGGCGCGGTCGCATTCCGGGCCGGATCTCGGTGCAGCTTTTCGAAGAATATGTGTTCCCGGTCGCCTCGCCGGAATTGGCCAGGGAGATCGGCCGCGGAGATCCTGCCCGGCTGCTCGAATTTCCGCTGATCAACGATTCCGACGCTTCGGCCTGGCGCGCCTGGTTTGCGGCGCAGGAGATGGACTATCGGCCGCGGCCGCACGACCGCCGTTTCGAGGACTACAATCTGGTGCTCGACGCCGCCGCGCACGGGCTCGGTATTGCGCTGGCACGTCCGCCGTTGACGGTGGACCAATTGAAATCGGGCCGCATCGTCGCCGTCGACGAACGCAGTGCGCTGAGCCCGATATCCTACTGGCTCGACCGGCCGCTGGGGCGCCCGCGCGCCGCCGCCGCCGAACTCGCCCGGCGCATCGCCGTCCAGGCCGGGCTGCCAGCGAAGAAGATCGAGCAGTTTATCACCGCCGAGGAATGAGAAGCGCGTCGCGTTCGACCGGCCTCATGCGACGCGCTTCAGGTTCTTGTGTTTATGCATGTCGCGCAAAACCGCTGCACACTTTTGCGCGACATGCATTGGCATCCGCTTTGCCGGCTTGTTCGAGCAAGTGTCACCAGAAACAGAACCACGCGAGGCCAACCGAGCTTGACCTCGCCGCAATTTGTGGCGATGACATCGTCATGAATTTCGGCACCACCCCATGATGAACCGTTTCGAAGGACCCGGCGGCAAGGAAGCCCGCATCCGCTATCTCGACGGCGACTTCCAGGTGACCAGCCCCGGCGCCTTCGTGCGCTGCGCGGTGACCGGCGAGAGCATCCCGCTCGACGAGCTCAAATACTGGAGTGTCGCCAGGCAGGAACCCTATGTGAATGCCGCCGCCTCGCTGCGCCGCGAGATCGAAGCGCATCCGGAACTGCGCCGCCGACGCTAGTCCAGCGCAATGAAAGCCGCCCCGTTGCGATCCTGCGCCCTCTGCCGCGGTGTCAGGCCGGCAACACCGAAACCTTAGAGGCCATGAAATAAAAAACCCGCCTCAAGTTCGAGGGCGGGCCACCGGCGAATCATCACTATACCCAAATTACTAGCATAGCTGCCGGCACAAAGCAAGAACAAAATACGTTCGACCGGCGGAAAGCCGCAAATTCCAGTCCCGCATTGCCTCGGTGCTCACGCTTCTGGTCAGCCTTTAAGCCGGCGCTGCCGCCAGGCATCCAGCGTCTCGTCGATGATGCGTTGCGGCACATGGTCGAGCTCGAAGACGGTGTCGATCTCCAGCACATCGAGCCCGTCGAGGAATTCCGGCGGTGCCGCGCCGTGACGCAGGCGGGCAGCGTCCTTGGCGGTGGTAATGAGACCAAGCCCGGCTTTACGTGCTGTCGCCGCCAATTCGGCAAGCTCGTCCGCACTGTAGAAATGATGGTCAGGAAACGGTCGGGTCAGCGCAAGCTCGCCGCCGGCCTCGGCTACGGTGTCGAAAAACCTGTCGGGATGGCCAATGCCGGCGAACGCCAGGAACCGCCTGCCGGCCAGCGTCACCTTGCTGCTCGGGGCAGTGTGCGCCTCGAAGATCGGCCTGCCGGCACGCGCTGCCTGGCGCACGACCGTATCGGCCGCGGTGCCCTCGCCCATCTTCAGCAAGGCGCTGGTGAAGACCAGTTGGTCGACGATCTTTGCCCGCAGCGGCCCGCCGGGGATGACGCGGCCATTGCCGATGCCATGGCGCGCATCGACAACGACCAGCGCATAGTCGATGTGGATACGCGCGCTCTGAAAACCGTCATCCATGATCAGGAAATCGCAGCCGAGCTTCTCCAGCAGAAGCCTGGCGCCGGCGGCCCGGTTCGGCGTCACCGCGACCGGGGCGTGTTCGGCCAGAAGCAGCGGCTCGTCGCCGACATGCTTGGCGGCATCGTGGTGCGGATCGACGATATGCGGCTGCGCGAAGGAGCCGCCATGGCCGCGCGACAGGAAACCCGGATTAAGCTGCATGCGCCTGGCCTGCTCGGCCAGCGCGATCGCCACCGGCGTCTTGCCGGTGCCGCCGACGGTGAAGTTGCCGACGCAGAGCACCGGCGCCTCGACCTTTTCACGCGGCGCGTGCCGCATGCGGCGACCGGCGACAAGCGCATAGACGGCGGAGAGCGGCGACAGCGCCGTGACCCGCCAGTCCGGCTCTTCCCACCAGAAGGGTGGCGCTTCCGAGGTCACGTCAGCGCCCGTTCGCGCCCTTCAGGCGCGACTTGACGACCAGCGGCTGGATATAGGGCTCGAGCGACCTGAGCGTATGCGCCAGCGCACCGCGCATCTCGTCGACCGTCGCCGCACCCGCCGCCATCATCTCATGGCGGGCCGCCTCGTTGGTCAAAAGGAAATTAACGGCGCCGGCCAGCATATCGCGGTCGCGCACCAGCTTGGCGCCGCCGCTATCGAGCAGGCGCTGATAGGCCTCGCGAAAATTCTGGACGTTGCGGCCGGCAAGCACCGCGGTCTCCAGCATGGCTGGTTCCAGCGGGTTCTGGCCGCCCTCGGAAGTCAGCGAACGGCCGACAAAGGCAATTTCCGTCAGCCTCAGATAAAGCCCCATCTCGCCGATCGTGTCGCCGAGCAGAATATCGGTGTCGGCGGTGATCCTGTCGCCCTTGCTGCGCTGCGCCAGCTTCAGGCCCATGCCGGAAATCTGGGCGGCCAGCTGCCCGGCGCGATCGGGATGGCGCGGCACGATGATCGTTAAAAGCCCGTGGTGGCGCTTGTGCAGCATGGCGTGAACTTCGGCGGCGACCGCCTCTTCGCCGTCATGGGTCGAGATCGCCGCCCAGGTCGGGCGGCCGCCGATCTGGCGTTTCAGCGCCGCCAGTGCCCGCTCGTCGGCCGGCGGCGGCGCGGTGTCGACCTTGAGATTGCCGGATACAGTGACCGGCCGGGCGCCGAGCGAAAGGAAGCGCTCGCCATCGAGATCCGACTGGGCGACGACATGGGCGAGATTTTCGAACAATGCTTCGGCAATGTTGGCGCGCTTCTTCCAGGACTTGAAAGAGCGGTCGGACAGCCTGCCGTTGACCAGAACCTGCGGCACGCGGCGGGCGCCGAGTTCCAGGATGGTCATCGGCCAGATCTCCGATTCGGCGATGATCGCCAGGTCCGGCTGCCAATGGTCGAGGAAGCGGCTGACCGCCGGCTTGAGGTCGAGCGGCACATATTGGTGGATGATGCGGTCGCCCAGCCGTTCTTCGGCGACCTGCGCCGAGGTGACCGTGCCCGTCGTCAGCACGATGTTGACGCCGTAATCGAGAATGCTCTCGACCAGCGGCACGACGGCGATGGTCTCGCCGACGCTGGCTGCATGGATCCAGATCACCGGGCCTTCGGGGCGCTCGCGTCCGGCGACGCCGTAGCGTTCGCGCCGGCGAATGCGATCCTCCTTGCCTCTGGAAGTGCGCCAGGCGACATAAGGCCCGGCCAACGGGTAGGCGGCCGCCCCCGCGAAACGGTATGCGGTCAGGAAGGCGCGCGCCCAGCGCACACTCATTTCGAACCGTCCACAAGGCGATAGGCCTCGGCGGTCGCGGCATTAAGCGAGGCCGTGACCTCCTGGCGCTTGCGTTCCATTTCGGCGGCGTCGGCGTTGGCCGGCACGAAGACAGGCGTGCCGACGACAATCGAGGAGCGGCCGAAGGGCAAGTTGATCGTCGTCTTGTCCCAGCTGCCCTCGATCACCTTGCGGCGGCTGGTGGCTATCGCGGCAGGCAGGATCGGCCGGCCGGACAGCCGCGCCAGAAGGACGACGCCGAGCCCCGCATCGCGCGGCGTGCCGTGGGGAATATCAGCAATCATGGCGACATTCTTGCCGGTGGCGAGCGACTTTTTGAGGGCGATGAGCGCCTTGGCCCCGCCCTTGTCGAGATGCCTTGCGCTTTCGCGCCCGCCAGAGCCGCGCACCGCCTCGATGCCGAATTTCTCGACCATCAGCGCGTTGAGCTCGGCATCGGCGCTGCGCGATACCATGGCAACCAGCGGCCGTCCCTTGGGATAGTAGGCCGGGGTCAGCAGGTGCTGGCCGTGCCAGAGCGCGATGATGCCAGGCTCGAGCTGCGCATAGGCGCCGCCGGAAAACTTGGCCGATCCGTCGACCATGCGGTTGGTCAAGCGGACAAGGCGGACGAAATACGCAAACAGCGCGGCAAGCGCATTCTTGACGAATCGCGACTGCGCCAGCGGTTCGCGGATCTTGCGCCAGAACGTCTTCGGCTTGCGACGTCTGACCGCCGACCGCGGGGCTGATCGCTTGACCGCTTCATGGTTCATCGATGTCAACCGACAGCCTTGTTTTCGGGGTCGAGCAGGCGGTGCAGGTGAACGACGAAATAGCGCATATGGGCATTGTCGACGCTAGCTTGCGCCTTGGCCTTCCAGACGGCGTGCGCCGATTGATAGTCCGGATAGATGCCGACAATATCGAGCGCGTCGAGATCGCGGAATTCGGTGCCGCCCAGCTTCTTGAGTTCGCCGCCGAACACCAGGTGCAAAAGCTGTTTCTTTCCGTCTTCAGCGGCCATGTCGATCCTTCACATATCGTGAGTTTGGGACAGGTCTAGACCAAAGCCGCCGACTTTGGAACTATTGATAGTGGTCAATTGTCCAGCCCGGCGATGACGCCGGCGAGCACGGCGAGGAGTTCGCCGCTGCCGGCGGCGAGCGGTCCGTGACGGATCACTTCGCCGGCATAGAGCGGCGCGCGGCCATGCCGATCGAGCAAGGCGCCGCCTGCCTCGCGCAGGATGAGATCGGCCGCGGCGATGTCCCAGTCATGCGCGTTGGCCTTGACGAAGGTGGCATCGAGCTGGCCGCCGGCGATCATCGCCAGCCGGTAGGCGAGCGAAGGAATATAGAGCACGCGCTTCAGCCGTTTGTGCCATTTCGCCGGCATCAGGTCGATCATCGCCTTCGGTCCGGCGATTTCGGCCGTTTCCGACGGCGGACGCACGCTGATGCGCCTGCCATTCAGGAACGCGCCCTCGCCCGGCAGCGCCCAATAGATTTCGCCCTTCGCCGGGCAGTCGAGCACGCCGGCAAGCGTTCGGCCGTTCTCGACCACAGCGACGCTGACGCACCATGTGGGCAGCCCTTCGAGGAAGCCGCGCGTGCCGTCGATCGGATCGACGACAAAGGTGCGGCGCGCGACGAGCCTTACCGGGTCGTCGACGGTTTCCTCCGACAGCCAGCCATAATCCGGCCGGGCCGCCAGCAAGGTCTCGCGCAGATATTTGTCGGCGGCGTGATCGGCTTCGCTGACCGGCGAGGTGCCGCCCTTCATCCACACCTGCGGATTGTTGTTGAAGTACTGCATGGCGATGAGTCCCGCCTCGCGGGCGGCATCGCGCAACAGCTGCAGGTCTTCAGTAGCGCCGGCCGAGACGGCCGGGTCAAGCTCCGGCAAGGGTCATTCCTTCGATCAAAAGCGTGGGCGCGGCAGTGCCGAAATTGCGGTCGAGATCGCTCGCCGGAACCATGTTGAGGAACATCGTCTTCAGATTGGAGGCGATGGTCACCTCGGCGACGGGATAGGCCAGCTCGCCATTTTCGATCCAGAAGCCGGAAGCGCCGCGGCTATATTCGCCCGTCACCATGTCGACGCCCTGGCCGAATACTTCGGTGACGTAGAAGCCGGTCTTGAGCGACTTGATCAGCTCTTCCGGCGTATTTTCCCCGGGCTCGATGGCGAGATTGGTCGACGACGGCGAGACCGACGAGCCGCTGCGCGAGCCGCGCCCATTGGTGACGAGGCCGAGTTCCCGAGCCGCCGAAGTCGACAGGAACCAGTGGTTGAGCACGCCCTTGTCGACCATGAACAGTTTTTCGCCCTCGACGCCTTCGCCGTCGAACGGGCGCGAGGCCTGTCCACGGCGCCGGAGCGGCTCGTCGGTGACGGTGATTGCGGCCGAAGCCACCTTCTTGCCCATCATGTCGCGGAGAAAGCTGGTCTTGCGCGCGACCGCGGCGCCATTGATGGCACCGGCAAGGTGGCCGGCAATGCCGCGCGCCACACGCGGATCGAACACCACGTCGACAGGCCCGGTCGCCGCCTTGCGCGCGCCAATGCGGCGTACGGCGCGCTCACCGGCCTTGCGGCCGATGTCTTCCGGCGCGTCGAGATCGGAAAAATGCTGGCGCGAGGAGAATTCGTAGTCGCGCTCCATGCCGGTGCCCTCGCCGGCGATCACGCTGGTCGAGCGTGAAAAACGCGAGGCGACGTAATGGCCGACGAAGCCGTGAGAGGTGGCGAGCACCAGGCCGCCGAGCCCGGCACTGGCGCCACTGCCGGCCGAATTGGTGACGCCCTTGACGGCAAGCGCCGCCGCTTCGGCGGCAAGCGCTGCTTCCTTCAACTGGTCCGCCGACACCTCGGTGGCGTCGAACAGATCGAGGTCGCGCGGTTTCTTGACCAGCAAGGCCGGGTCGGCGAGGCCCTGATAGGGATCTTCGGGGGACACCTTGGCCATGGCGACGGCGCGCTCGGCCAGCATATTGGGGTCGGATGCCGCCGTTGCCGAAACGCTCGCTACCCGCTTGCCGACGAAGACGCGCAGCGAGACGTCCTCGCTCTCGGACGCCTCTGTGCCTTCGACCTTGCCAAGCCGCACCGACACGCCGGTCGAGCGGCCGCGTACCGCAACGGCATCGGCGGCATCGGCGCCGGCCCGTTTGGCAGCCTCGACCAGGGCCGCGACGCGATCGGTCAGTTTCGCTGCGTCGAGCGTATCGGTCATGCGCATGATCCTGTTATTTCCGGCCGGCTGAAGGGCAGCCGCTGCTGCACCATCTATTGTCCCGATGCGCCTTCTGCAATGGCGAAGCGGGCAAACCGGGTGCATCAAGCGCCGAAACAGGACCGCAGGCCGCAGGCGGATGAACGGCGAGCGAGATCGACAATCCCTCAGGAAGCGGCCACCGGCGTCCAGATCACGTCGTCGATCCTGAGCGCGCCGGTGGCAAGCATCACCAGCCGGTCGAAGCCGAGCGCGGCGCCGCTCGCCTGCGGCATGATGGCGAGCGCGGCGAGGAAGTCCTCGTCGATCGGGTAGCGTTCGCCATAGACGCGCTGCTTCTCATCCATTTCGGCGGCAAAGCGCAGGCGCTGCTCGGCCGGATCGGTCAACTCGCCAAAGGCGTTGGCGAGTTCGACGCCGCAGCAATAGAGCTCGAAGCGCTCGGCGGTGCGCGGATCGTCGGCGCTCGGCCGGGCCAATGCCGCCTCCGAGATCGGATATCCGAAAAGAATGGTGTTGCGCCCCTGCCCAAGCGCCGGCTCGATTTTTTCGACCATCACCCGGCTGAACAGGTCGGCCCAATTGTCGTCGGGCGCGGTCCGCAATCCGGCCTGGACCAGGGCGGCATGCAACCCCGCGCGGTCGGTGCTGCCATCGGCTGCAACCGTCGCCAGCAGATCGATGCCGGCATGGCGCATGAAAGCTTCGGCGACGCTCAACCGTTCCGGCTCGGCGAACGGATCGGCTTCACGGCCGCGGAAGCTAAAACGCTTCGCTCCGGCCCGTTCGGCCGCCAGCGCTACGAGCTCGGCGCAATCGCGCATCAGGCTCTCATAGGTCTCGCCGACGCGGTACCATTCGAGCATGGTGAACTCAGGATGGTGCAAGGGGCCGCGCTCGCGGTTGCGCCAGACAGCCCCGAGGCTGAAGATGCGCTCCTCGCCGGCGGCAAGCAGCTTCTTGCAGGCGAATTCCGGCGACGTGTGGAGGTAGAGCGGCTGGCGCTGCCCGTCCGGCCCGATCGCCTCGGTGGCAAAGGCCGACAGGTGCGCTTCATTGCCGGGCGAGACCTGCAGGGCCGATGTCTCCACCTCGACGAAGTCGCGGCGGCCGAACCAATCGCGCATCCCGGCGGCAATGGCATTGCGCAGGATCAGCCGCGGCCGGCGGTCGGCGTGGACATGCGGCGTCCACCACGGCGAGGCGGCGGTCATCGGCTTCAGGGGAATTGCACAGAGGGCTGGCGATTGCGGCCAAGATGCGCTAGGCCGCACGCAACGGCCTCTCCAGCCGATTTGCGCCAACAAATTTTATCAGGATGGAAACCCGTGAAGGTCATCGCCAGCTCCTTACGCAAAGGCAACGTCGTCGAAAAGGACGGCAAGCTTTATGTGATCCTCTTTGCCGAAAACATTCATCCTGGCAAGGGTACGCCGGTCACCCAGCTCGACATGCGGCGTATCTCCGACGGGGTAAAGGTTTCCGAGCGTTACCGCACCACCGAGCAGGTCGAGCGCGCCTATGTCGAGGAGCGCGAGCACACGTTCCTCTACCGTGACGGCGAAGGCTTTCACTTCATGAATCCGGAGAGCTACGACCAGGTCGCGGTGCCGGAAAGCGTGATCGGCGACATGGCGCCCTATCTGGTGGAAGGCATGCCGGTGCAGATCTCGCAATACAACAACATCGCCATCTCGCTGGTACTGCCGCAGCGCGCCACTTTCGAGGTGGTCGAGACCGAGCCGGTGACCAAGGGCCAGACGGCGTCCTCGTCCTACAAGCCGGCAACGCTGTCCAACGGCGTGCGTACCCTGGTGCCGCCACACATCAGCGCCGGCACCCGCGTGGTGGTGATGACGGCCGATGGCGCCTATGTCGAGCGCGCGAAGGATTGAGGCGCGAAGTCTGACACGCCTCGCCGAAAGCGTCGCGGCGGCCGGTCATCGTCTACCGCTTTGTGCCAGGGGCTTTCGAGCATTGGGACGCTGCACGCAGACCGAAGCGTCAACGCCCTGCCAGTTCTTTCCTATTGTACGACGCCAGCGGGCAATCTCTGAGCCTCGAGCAACGCCGACCGTCCCTTTCGCCAGGTGCCAGGTGGAATGCCGACGAACTTTTTGAAGGCGCGATTGAAGGCGGCTTCCGACTCGTAGCCGACCTCGGCACCCGCTTGCGCGATGCTCATTTCGGGCCGTTCGAGCAAGCGTCCTGCCAGTTGCAGACGCCAGCGAGCAAGATAATGCATGGGGGAGACCTCGACATAGTGGGTAAAGCGGCTCGCAAACGCCGTGCGCGAGAGCCCTACTTCGCGGGCGAGCCGGTCCAATGTCCATTCCTCCCTTGGGCGAGCGTGGATGAGCCGGAGCGCCTCGCCGACGTGTGGATCCCGTAGGCCTGACAGCCAGCCGCGCGAATCGTCGGGGAGGGTCTCGAGATGGCGGCGGATGATCTCGACAAACATCAGCTCGCTCAGCTTGGCGAGTATCGTTTCACAGCCCGCCCGCCCACTGCCGCCTTCGGCCAGCGCCAGCCGAAAAAGGTCGATAACCCAACTGCTTCCATCGGCGGGCTTGCGGGCACACAGGATGGCCGGCAATGCGGCCAGGAGAGGATTGAAGGGACGCGCATCGCAGCCAAGATACCCGCAAATGAATCGGGTCCGCTCGTCTCCGCCGCCACCATGGATCACCGCGAACGGCAGGCTCTCGTCTATCGGCCGATAATACATCGCCATATTGGGTTCGCCCCGCGCCCCCGGCGAGGAGCTCAACACGTTCGGAACACCACCGGGGAAGACAACGACATCACCGGCGTTCACGAGCACCGGCGGCACCGAATCGTCTCCCAGCGCGGCCCAGCACGAGCCCGACATCACGGCATGAAAAGAAATGATGTGCTCTGCCTCCGGCATGACGGCGGCGGCAATGTCGGCCGTGCCCGGCGACTCGCCAACCCAGGGAGAGCTGGCGTCGACGTCGAAATAGATCGCACCGGTGAGGCGAACGGCTCGGAGCACATCGGAAAGGACATCCATGCACTGCACCTCCGGAAACGATCGGCTACTCCCTTTGACAACGAGTTTTTCGGTCAGGCATCGAACTATCCGGCAATATGGCCGCCCGGGCAACCATCCATCTGGTCTAATCCTACTCTGAACGATCGGGCAACAGAAATGGACGATGTGACATTTGCGGGAACAGCGGACGAGACTAGCGTTTCATCGACCGGCCGACAGGTCCAATAATAGGGAGGAATGTCATGAACGATGAAGACATCACCAAATTCGCAGCAAGCCTGCGAGGCGAAGTCATCCACGCCGGCGACGCCCGCTATGACGAGGCCCGCAAGCTCTACAACGGCATGATCGACAAGCGGCCGCTGATCATCGCCCGCTGTGTCGACGTCGCCGACGTAATCACAGCGGTGAATTTCGGCCGCGACAACAATTTGCTGGTTGCGGTACGTGGCGGCGGCCATAACGGACCAGGATTGGGGAGCTGCGACGACGGTCTGGTGATCGACCTGTCGGCGATGAACGGCGTGCGCGTCGATCCGGATGCCCGCACGGCGCGGGTAGGCCCGGGCTGTACTCAGGGCGACCTCGACCATGCCACCCATGCCTTTGGCCTGGCCGTACCGGCGGGCATCATCTCGACCACCGGGGTCGCCGGACTGACGCTGAGCGGCGGCCATGGCTATCTGACGCGCAAATATGGCCTGACCATCGATAATCTGATCGAGGCCGATGTCGTGCTTGCCGATGGAAGCTTCGTCACCGCCAGCAAGGAGCGGAACCCCAACCTGTTCTGGGCGCTTCGCGGCGGCGGCGGCAATTTCGGCATCGTCACCAGCTTTGTGTTCAAGCTCCACCAGGTCAGCATGGTCTTTGCGGGGCCGATCGCATGGGATCAGCGCCACGCCCGCACCATCATGCAGCATTATCGCGAGTTCCTGCCGAACGCGCCCGAAGAACTCGGGATCTTTCTCGGGCTCAAGACCGTCCTCTCGAGCGCACCCTTCCCGGAAGAGTTTTGGGGAAAGCGGATGTGTCTGCTGATGTGCTGCTACAACGGCCCGGAGGAAAAGGGCAGAGAGGCGCTGGCCCCGCTGCTCGATGCGCTGCCCGCGCCCTGGTTCAACTGGATGGGAACGATGCCCTATCCCGCGGTGCAGAGCATGTTCGATGGGCTCTACCCGAAGGGAATGCAGTGGTACTGGCGGGGCGATTTCGTCAAGACGCTGTCCGACGAGGCGATCGACGCCCATCTCGCGCAGGCGGCGAAGACGCCGAGCGAGCTATCGCTCATGCACCTCTACCCGATCGATGGTGCGGTCCATCGCGTCGGCAAAGACGAGACACCCTGGAATTACCGTGATGCGACCTGGTCGATGGTCATCGCCGGGATCGATCCGGACCCACAGAAAGCGGGGCCGGTGACGCGCTGGACCAAGGCCTACTGGGAGGCCGTGCATCCGTTCGATCTGGGCGGCGCCTACCTGAACTTCATGATGGATGACGAGGGCGATGCAAGGCTCAAGGCGGCTTATGGCGACAACTATGAGCGCCTGGCTACGCTGAAGAAGAAATACGACCCAAACAACCTCTTCCGGGTGAACCAGAACATTCGACCGGCTGCTTGACGGCGGTGGCGGCCGGCCAGATCAGCCTCCGCACTGAAGCGCGTCGCGCTGAAATGGGTTCAGTCGACGCGCTTAAGCCCGCTGGGTATTTCGTCGAATCCAGTCAAGCTGTTGTACATGACAGTTCGGATGCTGATCCGCGCTGGTGTACTCGGCCCTTGAGAATCCTTCAGCCTTCGGCAACATGGCGGCAAGGCTGAGAGCATGAGGATGAGCAAGGTCATTTCCGCCGCATCACGGCGTTCGCCGCGCAAGACACCGATGGCGCTGACCGAGGCGCTGGTCGCCCGCACCTTGCGTGCGGTCGAGGATGCCGGGCCGACGCCGGGCATGGTCTATATGACCGATGCCGATTACGCGCGCATTCGCGACGAGGTGCTAGCCGGCGCGCCGGCCGGGCCGGTGAAGCTGTTCGCCTATGGTTCGCTGCTGTGGAAGCCGGCCGGCGAGGTCAGGGGTGGCGAACGGGCCGTGGCGACGGGCTGGCACCGTTCGTTCTGTTTTACGGTGCAACGCTTCAGGGGCACCGTCGAGCAGCCCGGCCTGATGATGGCGCTCGACCGCGGCGGCCAATGTCAGGGCATGGTGTTCGAGGTCGCCGAGCCAGTGGGGGCCAATCTCGAAACGCTGCTGCGACGTGAGATGACCATCCTGCCGGCCGTCAACGTGCCGCGCTGGCTGCAGGTCAGGACGGGCGACGGCACGGGCCAAGCGCTTGGTTTCGTTGTCGATCCCGCCAATCCGCGCTATGCCGGCAAGCTCGAAAAGCGAGCGATAGCGGCGACCCTGGCCACGGCCGTCGGCCATTGGGGTTCGGGCGCCGAATATCTGTTCGAGACCATTCGCCATCTCGACGCCTGCGGCATCCGCGACCGCAATCTCTGGCAGTTGCAGGAACTTGTGGCCGAGGAGATCGGTCGGGCGCTGCGGTCGGGCTTCATTCGTCCCTGAGCCAGACCAGCATCTCGCCGGGGTCGCGGTTGTCCCAGGCGAAATACGGCACGGCGGTGATTTTCGCGTCCTCGACCGCCGGCGGTTCGGTGCGGTAGAGCCCCTCTTCCCAGTTTTCGAAAGCCTCCTTTTTGGCAATCGCCGAAAGTATCACGACGCCGCCCAGAAGGTTCGGCTGCTGACGCGCCTCGATGTCGGCCGTTCGCGGCAGAGCGATGCGGTGCAGCTGGCTGGAATTGTCGGTCTCCTCGACGCAATAGATCAGCGGGCCGCGCGCCAGTGCGACACGGCCGATATCCTGCCGCACCTGTGGATCGGCGTAGAGGCGGTCGACGGCCATTTCGAGGTCGAGCTCGACGCGGTCGCCCTTGCGCCATTCGCGGCGGATCGCGGCATAGCCGTCGCTGCTGATGGCAGCCAGATCGACATCGGCGCCGTTGACCTTGAGCGCTGCCTTGCGGCACCAGGCCGGCAAGCGCAGGTGCAAAGTGAACTCGGTCGGAGCTTCCGGTTCGACAGAGATCGAGACCGCGCCGTCCCATGGATAATTACTGGTCTGGGTGAGCTCTATTTGCCGGCCCGCGATATCGAAACGAGCCGTGCCGTTTCCATAAAGATGGACGGCGAGTGCGTCGTCCGACAGGCCGTAGAAATAGCTGCCGATCGAGGCGACCATGCGCCCGACATTGGGCGGGCAGCACGGGCAGCGGTGCCATTTCCAGCGGTGGTGGGCGCCGCGGCTTTCGAGCGGATTTTCGTAGAAGAACAGCGAGCCGTCGAGCGACAGGCCGGAGATCGAGCCGTTGTAGAGCGCCCGCTCCATGATGTCGGCGTAGCGCGCGTTGGGGCCCATGCCGAGCATGCGGCTTGCCCAGAACACCAGGCCGACCGAAGCACAGGTTTCGGCATAGGCGGTGTCGTTGGGCAGGTCGTAATCGGCAGTGAAACCCTCATTGTGCGAGGACGGCCCGAGGCCGCCGGTGACGTAGAGGTTCTTGGTCATGAGGTCGTCCCACAGCCGGTCGAGCGCCACCCGCAGCGTGTCGTCGCCATATTCGGTGGCGATGTCGGCCATCCCCGAATAGAGGTACATCGCCCGCACCGCATGGCCGACGACCTTGTCCTGTTCGCGCACCGGCTTGTGCGACTGGTTGTATTCGTAAGTCTTGAAATGATAGGCCTTGGGGTCGGCGCCGCGTGCTCGCGCCTCCTCGTCGAAATAATGCGGCTGCTGGCCGCGCTGATCGATGAAATATTTGGCAAGCTCCATGTATTTGCGCTCGCCCGTCACCCGTGCCAGCTTGACCAGCGCCAGCTCGATCTCCTCATGGCCGCAATAGCCCTTCTTCTTGCCGGGCTCGGGACCGAACGTCTCGGCGATGTGATCGACATAGCGGCACATGATGTCGAGCAGCTTGCGTTTTCCCGTGGCCTGGTAATAGGCGACCGCGCCTTCGATCAGGTGGCCGGCGCAATAGAGCTCGTGGCAATCGCGCAGATTGGTCCAGCGCAGGCCGGGCTGGATGCGCTGGTACCAGCTCGACAGATAGCCGTCGGGCTGCTGCAGCTTGCCGTACATGTCGATGACGGCGTCGATCTTCTTCTCCAGCTCGTCGTTGCGGCGACGGTAGAGCGAGTAGGCGGCGGTCTCGATGGTCTTGCCCCAATCCGAGTCCCAGAACATCTGCGTCGTCACCGTCGATCCGGTGAACTCGTTGCCGGCGGTCGCCGCCTCGTCCGGCGAGGGTGAGTGGAACGGAATGACGACGCCGGGCGATGGCCGGTCCGGGTCGATCTGCTCGAGCATGCGCGCCTCGACGCAGCGGTCATAGAGGATGCCGGCGGTTTTTGAGGCGACGGCATCGACGCGGTCGCCCCAGAAGCCGCGCACGTCGACCTGCGGCACCGGCAGCGGGCGGAAGGCGAGTTTCGGCTTGACGCCCTGACTGGCGGATTGCGATGCGGTCATCAATTTACTCCGGTTCGGTTCGATTGGTCACTTCACGGCCCCTGCCATCAGGCCGCGGATGTAGAAGCGCTGCAGCAGCAGGAAGAGCACCAGGCACGGCACCATCATCACGGTGACGCCGGCCTGCACGGCGCCCCAGTCGATCGCGCCGAAGCGGCCGGACTGCAGCGCGGTCATCATGATCGGCAGCGTGAATTTGGACTGGTCTGTCATCAGCACGAGGGCCGCCAGAAACTCGTTCCAGGCGCCAAGGAAGGCGAACAGCGCGATGGTGACGATGCCCGGCCAGACCAGCGGCAGCATCACCCTCAAGAGCATGGTGACGTTGTTGGCGCCGTCCATGCGCGCGGCCTCCTCGATCTCGCGCGGCACCGCATCGAAGGCGTTGCGCATCATGAAGATCGAGAACGGCAGCTGCAGCGTGACATAGACGCAGACCAGCCCGGTCAGCGTGTTGTGCAGGCCGATTTTTGTCAGCACCAGGAAGATCGGCGTCAGGATCGACTGGAACGGGATCATGATCGTCGACAGGATGACGACGAAGAGCAGGTTCTTCAGCGGAAAGCGGAAGCGCGAGAAACCGTAGCCGGCGAGCACGCTGACGATCACCGACAGCACCACGGTCATGACCGAGACGTAGATGCTGTTTTGCGCCGGCAGCCACAGGCCGTCGCCGAAGGTGTTGAGCGTGGCGTAGTTCTCGAGCGAGATGCCGCTGGTCGGCCACGGCGGCAGCGGCGGCTGGCGCGCCTCCTGCGCCGGCTTGAAGGCCGAAAGCACCGTCCAGGCGATCGGCGCCAGGAACAGTATGGACGCGATGATGCCGGTCGAGTGCTCGGCGATCTGCATGCCGATGCGGCGTTTGCGGCTCCTTGCCTGCGCCATCAGTCGACCCCTTCCGGATTGCGCAGCAGCCGCAGCTGGATCAGGCTGAGCGCCACCAGGATGACCAGCAGGACCATCGAAAGTGCTGCGCCATAGCCGAGCTTGAACGATACGAAGGACTGGTTGAAGATCCAGTAGACGGCGGTCAGCGTCTGGTTGCGCGGGCCGCCGCGCAGGATGATGTAGAACTGGTCGAAGGCGAGGATCGAGCCGGCAACCGACAGGATCAGCGCCAGCGCCAGCGTGCGGCGCATCAAGGGCAAGGTAATCGCCCGGAACCGCGCGAATGGCCCTGCCCCGTCGATCATCGCCGCCTCCTGCAGGTCAGGCGGGATCGATTGCAGGCCGGTCATCAAGATGATCATGGTGAAGCCCGCCACCTTCCACACGACCATGGCGATGATCGACCAGAAGGCCGGCTGGAACGTCGCCAGCAGGTTGAATTTCTTCTCGGTCAGGCCAAGCTCGAAGGCGGCCGGGCTGAACAGGCCGGAATCGACATTGAGCAGCCACGACCACAAAAGGCTGGCCGAGGCGAAACCGATGACCGCCGGCATGAAGAAGGACGTCCGGTAGAAGCCGGTCAGCTGCCGCGGCCTTTCGATGAACAGCGCCAGCGGAAAGGCGACGGCGAAGATCGCGATCGTGACCACCACCGTGTAGTAGCCGGTGAACTTCAGCGCGTTCCAGAAGCGGGTGTCGCGCAGGATCGCCCAGTAATTGTCGAGGCCGATGAAGCTATGCGCGCCCATCAGCGGCCAGTTGTGCAGCGACATCCAGGCGGTCATGCAAAGCGGCACGATGAAGAAGACGACGACAAGCGCGACGGCGGGCGCGACATAGAGCAGGCCGATCCACTGCCGGCGGCCGGCGCCGACCAGTTTGTATGCGCGCGCTGGCGCGGCGGTAGTTGCTGTAATGGTGGTCATGCCGTGGTCTTCCGTTAGCGCTACGTCCCCCTCCCCCTTGAGGGGAGGGTCCGGCCGAAGGCCGGGGGTGGGGTCCTCCGCGAAGCGCGCCGACATCAAAAGAGCGTCGAGCACTGCCGCGATGACCCCACCCGGACCTGCGGTCCGACCTCCCCTCAAGGGGGAGGTTAAGGGGCTGCGGGGGTGGCGTCGTCTGCGAAGTGCGCCGACGCTTCTTTCCGTCGGCGCGTTTCACTTAGGACCCCACCCGGACCTTCGGTCCGACCTCCCCTCGAGGGGGAGGTGGGCGCCGGCGCTTTACTTCTGCGGCGCCGAATCGATGATCGACTGCATGGTCTCCTGCGCATTGGCGACGGCGCCGTCGACGTCTTCACCGAAGAAGACCTCGTTCATCATCTGGTTCCACGGACCGTTGGCCGAGTTGATCAGGTCATTGAACACCACCGAATAGGGCGTGCGGCCCTTGGCCATGGCTTCGGCGGCGGTCTGGTAGCGCGGGTCGAGGTCTTTCAGCGCATCCTTGGCGATGTCGCCGCGCACCGGCAGGCTGCCGTATTTCGCCAAAATGGTCTGGCCCTCGAGCGAATAGGCAAAGTCGAGGAACTCCTTCACCACCGCGACCTTGGTGGTGCCCTTGGTGACGACGAAATTATCGCCGCCGGCAAACGACGACCAGCCGCCATCCTTGCCCGGCAGGAAGGTGATGCCGTAGTCGATGTCGGGATATTGCGTGTTGAGCGCGCCGATGGCGAAGGCGCCAGACGGCGAGATGCCGATATTGCCGGTGGCGAAGGCGGCAAAGAAGTTGGAGCCGGTGTCGGTCTGCGCGCCTGAAGGCACCAGGTCCTTCTTGACCATCGAACGGTAGAGGTCGATGGCGCCGCGCATCTGCGGCGTGTCCAGTGTCGCCTTGGAGCCGTCCTCCGTCAGGATGTCGCCGCCCGACGCCCAGATCAGCGGCGTGAAGGTGAAGATGTTGCAGCCGCCGCAATTGCCGGAGAAGTAGAAGCCCTTGATGTCGCCGCCGAGCGCATTGACCTTTTCGGCGTCGGCTTCGATCTCGGCCCAGTTGGTCGGGCCCTTTTCCGGGTCGAGGCCGGCCTGCTTGAACAGCTTCTTGTTCCAGATCAGCACTGAAGAGTCTGCCGAGAACGGCAGCCCGTAGATGCGGCCCTTATAGGTGCCGGTCTTGACATGCGCCGGCGACAGGCTGGCGAAATAAGGCAGCGATTTCGCCCAGTCGGTGATGTCTTCGAGCTGGCCGGCAGCGGCGAAGGACGGCGTGTAGATCAGGTCGAGCGACAGCGCATCGGGTGCTGTGCCGCCGGCGGCGGCCGCACCGTATTTCGGGATGATTTCGGCATTGGGAATGATGTCCAGCTTGATCTGGTTCTGATGCCCCTTGTTGAAGGCATCGACGACGCGCGGCATGAAGTTCGAGCCGTCGGCGCGAACCCAGATGTTGGCGGTGTCGGCGGCGGCCGAGCCGACTGTCGCCAGCGTGCCGAAAATGCTCGCGGCGATGGCGAGCCCGGTAATGGTGGTTCTCATGCTTCTCCTCCACATGGTTTTAATTTAGCGTCTTAATTTAGCCGCGCCCCCAAGCGGGTGACTATCGACACGGCCCGTTTCGTTCAGCCGTCCGGCGGACGGCCGCATGACTGACGCACCACCAGCCGGCACGGCAGTTTTCTGATGCCCGGCAAAGCGGGTTCGCCGCCGACGAGCGAAAGCAAGGCAAGGCCGGCCTCGCGCCCGAGCGCGGCCAGGTTCATGTCGACCGAGGTCAGCGGCGGGCGGGTTGCTTCGGCGACGATCTGCCAATTGTCGAAGCCGATGACGCCGACCTCGTCCGGCACGCCGATACCGCGCTCGCGCAAGGCGTCGATAACGCCGCGCGCGATCTGGTCGTTGCCGCAGAAGACGGCATCGGGCCGCTCCCGCGTGCCGTCGAACCCCTCACCGTCGAACAGCTTCTTGACCGCCTCATGCCCCCAGGCCTCCGACCACGGGCCGAGCAGCGGCTCCATCACCGGCAGGCCGTTCTCGGCCAGCACCGCGCGATAGGCCTCGGCGCGGGCATGCACCACGGCAAAGCTCGCGGGACCGCTGACATGGGCGATGCGCCGACGCCCCAGCCGGCAAAAGTGCTCGACCGCCAGCCGCGCCCCGCCGGCATCGTCGGAGACGAAGGCGATGGCGCCGGGATCGGGCTCGGTGAAGGCGTAGATCGCCGGAATGCCGAGATTGGCGAGGTCGACCGGCAGATGGCGGTCGATGCGCTTGCCGGTGGCGATGATGCCGTCGACGCGCTTGTCGAGCATGGCATCGACATGCAGCTGGGCAAGGCGCGGGTCGTCCTCGACATTGCACAGGAACACGGAGACGCCGGCATCGACCAGCGCATCGGAAACGCCGGCCATCAGCGGCAGCGAAAAGCGGCCATAGGTGTCGTTGGTCAAAAGCCCGACGGTAAAGCTGCGCCGCCGCAACAGGCTCTGCGCCAGGCTGTTCGGGCGAAAGCCAAGCCGCTGCGCCGTCTCGCGAATACGCGTCCGCGTCTCGGCCGTCATCCGCCCCTGCCCGTTCAGCGCTTTGGAGGCCGTCGCGACGCTGACGCCGGCAAGTGCCGCCACCTCGCGGAGGGTGACGGGCTGCTTGGCGGGCGTTGGCTGCGCATCGGACGCCATGATTTGGATATCGATCCTCCCAGGTGGGAAAAGCTTTTCTCTTGTGGGCCTGCAGGGTGCTGAGGGGTGAGGTCAGCGGATGCCGGCAGAGTTGGGAAAAGGTTTTCTCAGTGGGAGATTAGGGGAGAGATGTGGAGATGGCAAGGGGGATGACAAGCAGGCGATGCGGTTGTTCGTAGATGGCCGCCTTACGCCAGAAGCGCCATTGTCAAGGGTCGAACAGATTGTTCGTAGCCAACCTATACACCGGGTAGCTAGCTGAGCCGATGATTCACCGTGATATGGGCAGCAGCGGGTGGCATCTCTTGAATCAAGACTAAGCCGGCGGCCAAGATTCGCCGGAAGCGAGATCAGGGTGACGCGGCTCGTCCGCCGGTCTGCCTTGCTCGAGGCGCCATACCTCGATCCATCCTAGAAGCATGAAGGCGGATTTTTGACGCTTGCCGTCCTCATGCGCCATCCGAAATAGCCGGACGCGGATTTCGTTGGCGGCTCGTGCGTGTCCGGTGAAAACGGTGAGACGTTGCCCGTAGGGGGGTCGCTCGACTAACGCGCTTTTGAGTTGGTCCCACACGCCTTGGGGAACTGGCGAGGGCTTAGTGTCATCGATCAATTTCAAATTGGCGACTAGGGCCTCGGTTGTCCCGAGCCAGCCCATAACTTTCGACAGGATCTGCCGATTGACTTCCGCCAGGTCACGTTCGCATAATTCCAGCAACCGTGCGGCCGCGTCCGGCTTCCGCTGGGCGAGTTCAGCGAGCCGCGCCACCAGCACATCCTCGCGACTAGGACGACGCTTCAGCGGAGCGACTACGCGTATGTCCGGATCGACAAAACCCAGGAGCAGCTCGCGGGCGCGTGGTGTATCGAGCGCGGCGACGGCGTTGATGATAATATCCTCGCATTGGTCGAATGTCTTCGCATCGGAGACAAACTGGTACAGAAGATCGATGGCTGCATCCGATCGGCACTCGCCGAGAGCGGTGATGATCTCGCGCAGTTCGTATCCCCAGAGTCGCCGCTTGCCGAGTACGGAGTGTATCTTGGTGATCCCCGCCGCAGCGTCGTCAACGAAGGGGCAGAGCGCGAGAACGCGGCGCAGAAGGTATCTGTCTGAATCCTGCATCCACTTCTCTGTCCGCTCGAGGACAGAATCGACAAGAGCAAACGCGGCGGTCGCAGGCAAGACAACGCCAGCCATCAACAAGCGCTCAGCGACCTCAAGACGGGTGTATTGGTCCCATTGACCGGGCAACGCAATTGCATCGAGGACCGCCTCCGTTGAACCACGTCCGTCAATTGCAGCGAGCGCCGTTGCGAGTCCTTTCAGGCCCGCGGCAAGTTTCCCGTCATGGTTCTGCTTTCTTAGGCGATTCATTTCGGCATTTAGTGCAGCGGCGAACCTTTTGCGCCGCTGGTCGTCGCACGGCGGCGGAGTGCGGCCTTCGCGAGAGGCCCACATCAAGTCGCACCGGAACTGGCGATCCAAGGAACGCTCCGACTTTGGCACGAAATCGCGCGCCATCGCGGCCGCGGCATCGGCGGCATATTCTGGCTCGGGAAGCAGTTCGATGAGCACCTGCTCGGCTCCGGCGGGATCGAGGTCCATAACGGCGGCGATGTGCCATCCTGCGTAGGTCATGCTCGCGCCATTGCTGAGAGGCCCACGGTCGCCCGCCGCACGCGAGGCCCGTCCGCGGCGCATTCTGTCGATGTCGGCGCGGATGAGGGTCACCAAGTCCGCCATATCTTCGGGTTTTCCGACCTGCGCAATCGACGAGCCCAAGTTGGCTTTTTCCTTGCCGCTAAAATCGTCCTGGCGAAGTACGAGGTCGACGCTGCCTTTGAGGTACGCGCGGAGGCTTGCCTTCAACTCGTCGTCCGCGATACGCAGCGGTCCCATGTCTGGCCTGGCAACCCTGCTGAGAATGTCGGCGGCAACCTCGGTGTCGAGAACGTCCCCGCTCGTTACGGACGAGAGGACGCCGGCCGCAGTTACGTCGTCGGGGAGCAGGCGGAACACGTCCTCCAACTGGTGCATCACCTGGTACTCAAATTCATGCCGCTGGCCGGGCTCCACATCCACCTTGCGTCGCAGCTCGCGCAGCCTCGTGAACACGCGCGCCGCAAGATTGGCGTCCGCTACTTTGGCGATGACGGCAACCATACCGCCTAAGTTCCTGTTCCTGAGGTCTTCGGTTTCGAGGCGCTGCAGATATTTTTCGATGAAGCCATCGGGAATGGCGACCGCGAACGGTAACCAGTATTCGTGCCCGTAGAGCACGCCCTCGGCAACTTGGGTGGCCACCCATTCGCTCATCCACGAAGGGTCGATGCGGCGCAGATACTCAAGCGCCGGCTGGACATTGTGCGAATTCAGGTTGCGTGTGTTGCTGCCGGTCAGCGCTGCCATCGCATCCTTGACGACGCCATCCAGGCCTGGCTCGCCGAGCTCGATCAGATCCAGCGCGGTTCGCAGGCGTGCGGGTTGGTCGATGGTGGTCTCAATGAATTTGCGCATCGAAGCGATGGCCTTGGCTATTAGCGCCGACGGCATTCGATCGCCGTTTCTAAGCGCAACATCCTCGAATGTCTGGGCATCCATCGACTCAAGGACGCGGATCAGTGCCTCGTCAAACCCGGTCCACATTAGGCCGGAGACCGCCGCGTTCTTCACAGCGACGCTGTTGTCTTCCACAGCGAGAGCCGCAATCTCGCCATCGACGCGATGATGAAGCAGTTCGGAGACGAAATCCGCTCGCGCCTCGTCGCTCCAGCCACTGATCTGCTCGCGCCAGTTCGGTCCAAGCGAAGAGACCTGGATGTCCGGCCAGAGCCTGTACGTGTGAAGCCGCGTTTGGTGGTCTTGCCCCGACAGAAGGGGTACGACAATGTCGCTGAAGTCGCCTGCGCCGGAGGCGAGCATGGCCGCGAGGGCATACTGCCGAAAGTTGTCGTCTCGAAGCGCGTACACAGCGCGGAATCGCTCCCCAACGGCCGCCCGAACTTGACCCCAGACGGACGCTCCGCAGAGCTGTGCAACTTCGCCTGCGAATACGAGGTCGACGGCGAGCGCCATCTCCACCAGCTTCCTACCAGCCCAGGTGTTTCGCTCGTCAGTTCCGCCACCGGCAGTGTTCTCGGCAAATGTCTCGGCGATCATGCGCAGCGGTTCGGCCCAAGCCGGATTGTCCACATAGTCAGTCATAAAGTGGCTGGTGGCGTCGCGGTTATCGCCCTGCAGCTCGAGAAGCTGAGCGCGAACGTCCAGCGCAGCGTAGTACTCCTGAAGCTGCTGATGCTCGAATTGAAACGTTGTTTGCGGGTAGTCAACGCGCTCGAGAACGTGGTGCGCCGTCAGTGTCGCGATAACCATCGGCGCTGGTACCGGCTCAATCTGGCCACGATGCGTAAGCCCTCGCACGACGGCAGCAACGGCAGCGCGGGCATCAGCCTCGGACAATGCCACCGCACCGCGGCGGGTCATCTCAATTGCAAGAGCTTTCAGGTATTCCGTTTGCTCGCCGAAGATCGGAGCCGTTTGTAGCGCGTTTCTGTGCTCGTCTCGTTGTTCTTGCAAGCGAAGAACTTCGGCGAGAATGCCCATCTTCGTGGACGGAATTTCGACGCCGGCTTCAAACAGCGAAGCGACTTCCGAAAGGATGAATGGCGTGCGCGTTAGTTCATCGAGCGACGGGTCGGCATCGATGCGGGCGCGGAGTTCGGCGCCTTGGGCGCCAAGGCGGGCCATCAGATAGGCTGCCCGCTGCACGCGCCGAAGGCGCAATAATCTCAGTCGCAATGCGCCTGGAAGCGGAGGGGTCAAGTGGTGCGTGCGGGTTGCGACCATGATGCCCGCGCTGGGAAAATCCCGTTCGAGCTCCCGGAGTGCTTCGTTGGCATTCGCAGAATTCGACTCCGCAATTTCATTCCAGCCGTTCAACAACAACAA
This sequence comes from Mesorhizobium sp. M0074, assembly GCF_040322975.1. Taxonomy (NCBI): domain Bacteria; kingdom Pseudomonadati; phylum Pseudomonadota; class Alphaproteobacteria; order Hyphomicrobiales; family Phyllobacteriaceae; genus Mesorhizobium; species Mesorhizobium sp. M0074. The sequence continues at coordinate 204,572 of NZ_JAMYUM010000008.1, read as the reverse complement.
GAAGGGTTCCGCCTGCTGCACGTGCGCGAGGTCGGCGGGCGTCAGACCTTCGGCCTGGAACGCGGGCATGCCGGCAATGTATTCGAGGATGCCCCGGCGCGACGACGTCCAGGCCGGCAGTTCGACAATGAACGGTGTGCCGGCGGTACGCTCGACTTGCGCGAGCTGTATCAGCGTGGTGGTCTTTCCGCGACCGGCAGGGCCTTCGAGAACGATGCGGCCGCCTTGCGACAGCGCCAGGTCGATCTGCTCGAGCGACAGTTCATCGATAGACTCCGCGCCCTTCGGCTCCAGCCGGACCGCCGCGAGTTCTATGAGCGGATGCCCTTTGATCTTGTCGGACCAAGTTCGGGTGACAACGTCGGCCGCGCGTCTCACTCTGGCAATGAGGTCCGCGTTCCGCGGTTCGGCATCCATTTCGAGGTGAAGGAAGCTGGCCCGGAGCGACGCGTTCTCCGGGAGCAGCATTAGCGTGATGATTTCTTCACGCTCGATGACGTGAAGCTCGATCCCATGGTCTTTCAGAATTGCCTCTTCCCATCGCTTTCGCTCGGCATTGCCAACTTTGGCGGACGTTACAAACAGGAGGGCCTCCAGGTCAGAAAAGTTCTTCTTGGCAGTCGCCGCGTCGTCAGCAATCTTCTTCAATGTTGGTGTGATCGAGGCAGCAAGTCCTTTGCCAATCTTTTCCGGCGTCAGGCTTGAGGGCGCGTAGGCATCGAGGCCGTGATCCTTCTTGCGCTGGCGGGCGATGAGTTCGGGCCAGCGCTTCTTGCCGAGTACTACCGCCAGCCCCTGAAAACGCATCCCCTCCTCTTGAGAGGCGAGCTCATCGAGCGCTCTTTCGATGTCGGTTCTCAGAATGCCCATGCCGATGCAGCTCTGCCCGTCAGAAAAATCTGGCGGAACATGCCACGGCCAGCTCGACAGTGCCAGGCGCCCGACATACCGCTGCCACTTGTGCGCGACAATCCCGCGATTGCGAGGTCGGCCGGCCCTCTCCAAGAGGGTTTCTCGCGCCGCACTGCCTCACTTAGTTGGGCGACAATCGACGGCATCGTCCGTTGCAAGGTGGCGAACATCGGGTTGAGCGAGGTCGCACGCTAGACACTTCACTGCTTAAGACAGTGCTCGCGGTGCCACTGCAGGAACCGGGGATGCGGGCGTTCAAATTGCCGGCGGGGGGGAAGCGCCCGACCAGTTTTGTTTATGAACCCCTGCACACTATCGAGGTCGTTAACCTGTCGCGAGATCAGGATTTCCAGGTTATCGGATAGGCTGATCAACCCGCGATCGAACATCCAGTGCGCGGTGCCGGACAGTGCGATCCCGTTGTTGATGACATCCGGGCCGTTCGCTTCGACCGATCGAATATGGGCGGCTGAAACTTCTGCTCGGCCGCCGCCATTTATCAGCTTCAGTCCCGTGATCGCGCAGCGCTCGTCATAGGCGCGCAAGACGATGCGACGGAAAATGCGGTCCCGCACAATTCGCGATCCGATGTAGTTTACGCGATCGCGGCTCTGCTCGAATTCGAATGGCGCTTGCTCCTCCTGAAAGCCGGAAGATGTGCCGACCTCATCTACGCGCGGTAGCAACGACCCGTTCGTGTCCAGGCCCAAATCGATGATGCGGTTGAAATCGGCCGGGCTAATTGGGCGGACGGCCGATTGGGCGCGACCGGAAATTCGTCCCTGATCGTTGAGCAAGCCTCGCTCAACGAGACCATCGGTTCCATTAAATGGAACAGGGTTGACGAAATCGAGATAGGTTCCAGGCTCAATCAGAGCGAGGTACATATCAGGCGTCACAGGATCGGGAATGATCTGTTGGACTTTGGCTACGGCGTAATAGCCGCGGGTATCGTCTACCTTGCTGGGCTCGTAATAGATGATCCAGTCGCCAACGCATGCTTCGACGCGGCGCAGATACGGGCGAGGAAACTGGTATTGCTCGGCGGGGCGGTCATTGTAGATCGAATCTGAGCGATGAATGAAAACCCCGAATCCCATGATCTTCCTGCAATGCGTTCTTTGGGGATATCTGCCTCAGAACACCAAAATCCGATCTTGGGAGGTTAGTCCAGGTCGGAGAAGCTTTTCCCCGTGGTATCGGTCTTTTGGAACCGTCTAGGGAAAGCTCCTCCCCCTAACAAAGCGCCGCGCTCTTTTCCACGGAGCGTGTCGCAAAAGGCCACCGCCGTCCGTTCTCTGCCAGAAAGGAACTCGCCATGAGAAACCTCATCGTCGCCGAATTCATCAGCGTCGATGGCATCGCCGAGGTCGAGAAGCTGCCGGGCGTGACCTGGAACGATGAGATGCAAAAATTCAAGGAGGACGAGCTGGCCGACAGCGGCGCCACGCATCTGGGGCGCACGACCTATGAGATTTTCGCCGGCTCGTGGCCCAAGGAGACCGGAGACTTCGCCGACCGCTTCAACGCGCTGCCGAAATATATCGCCTCGACGAGCTTGACGCCGCGCGCATCGGGGCGTCTTCCGCGATTGATGCGATCGAGTTGGCAGCACCAGGCGGAAGGCGGAAGGTTCTGATCGGCCCTTTCTTGCTGCTGCGGTAGAAGACGTCTTGATTCAGCCAAAAGCCCAAATTGCTGGATTTGGCAGCCCAGGAAGTATAGGCTTGGTTTTTGGTTCAAGCGATGGAACAGAGACTAGCCGCAATTCTGGCTGCCGATATGGCGGGCTACAGTCGGCTAATGGAGGCCGACGAATCCGGCACGCTCGCACGCCTTCGGACCCATCGCATAGAACTGGTCGATCCCGCCATCGCTAAGAACAAGGGCCGGATCATCAAGACCACCGGAGACGGCATGCTCGTTGAGTTCCAGAGCGTGACCGATGCCGTGAAATGCGCCGTGGAAATCCAACAGCGCATGAAACGGCGCAATTCGGATGTGCCGCAAGAACGGCGTATCGAATTCAGGATCGGCATAAATCTCGGCGACATCATTTTCGACGATGAGGATATTTTCGGCGACGGCGTCAATATTGCCTCGCGCATCGAGCAACTCGCCGACGTCGGCGGTATCTGCGTGACCGCAGCGGTGGCGACCCAAATTGCCGACCGTCTCGAAATTGCCATGGAGGACCTGGGCGAGAAGACGTTAAAGAACATCAGCCGCCCGGTTCGCCTCTATCGCGTTGGGTTTGATAGTTCTGTCCTGCCAGAAGTCGAGGCAAAGCGATCCATCTCGAAACCTTCGATAGTGGTGCTGCCATTCACCAACATGAGCGGCGACCCCGAGCAGGAATTTTTCGCGGACGGACTGACCGAGGACATCATCACCGAACTGTCCCGCCACCATGAGCTGTTCGTCATCTCGCGCAATTCCAGCTTCGTCTACAAGAACCGCGCCGTGAATGTGCGCGAGGTGGCCGAGAAACTCACCGTCCAATACCTGGTGGAGGGAAGCGTCCGCAAGATCGGCGACAGGGTGCGCGTGACGGTTCAGCTCATCGACACGGCGAATGACGCTCATATTTGGGCAGACAAATATGACCGGAAGCTGGACGACATATTCGCGATTCAGGATGAGGTGACCGCGGCGATCGCAGCCACGCTGCCCGGTCGTGTCGAGGCGGCTCAGCGGGACCAGCTCGCGCGGGCGAAACCTGCAAACATGGCCGCCTATGAATGTGTGCTTGCCGCCAAGGTGCTGCATCACCGAAGCACGATTGCGGATAATGAACGCGCGCAAACCTTGATAGAAAGGGCCGTCACGCTCGACCCCGATTATGCCCATGCCCATGCCTGGCGGGCCTGCATTCTTGGCCAGGCCTGGGTCCATAACTGGTGCGAAGACAGGGATGCCGTCTGGAACAATATCATGGCGGCGCTGGACAGGGCGCTGGCGCTGGACAACAACGATGCCGATGTCCACCGCATCCTCGCGGCAGTGAACGTGAACAACAATGAGCTGACCACAGCGCGCTACCATCAAGAGCGGGCGCTGGCCCTCAATCCCAATTACGACCTCGTGGTGGTGCAGCAAGGCGAGTTGTTGACGTGGCTGGGGAGGCCGGAAGAGGGAATTGAATGGATCCGAAAGGCGATGCAGTTGAACCCGCACCACCCGGAGAGGTTCTGGAGCCATCTGGGAAAGGCGCATTTCGCCGCGCGCCAGTATGGCGAGGCGATCGAAGCTTTCATGCATCTGTCAGCCATGGACTCGGCTCAGCACGCTTTCGCCGCTGCCTGCTACGGCTGGCTCGGCGACGAAATCGCGGCCGCGGCGCATCTAGGCAAGATCAGAACGCTCGATCCCCAATTCGACCTCGATTCATTCATCGCAACCCTGCACTTTGCCCAAGAGTCTGATGTGCAGCACGTCCGCGAAGGACTGCTGAAAGCCGGTATTGCCCACCTGTAGCCAGCCCGTAACTACGAACCAGATCCAATCTGGGACAGAAAAAAAGACCGGCCCCCGATGCGGACCTTGTCGCATGACCGAACGACGGGCAGGTCGGAGAAGCTTTTCCCACGGTATCGGTCTTTGGAAGCGAACAGGGAAAACCCTCCCCCTGAAAAAGCGCAGCGCTAGTTGACGGCGCATGTCGCATAAGGCCCGCGCCACTCGGCCCTGCCAGAAAGGAACCCGCCATGAGAAAACTCATCATCACCGAATTCATCAGCGTCGATGGCATTGCCGAGGTCGAGAAGCTGCCGAGCGTGGCCTGGAACGATGAGATGCAGAAATTCAAGGACGACGAGCTTGCCGACAGCGGCGCCATGCTGTTGGGGCGCACGACCTATGAGATTTTTGCCGGCTCGTGGCCCAAGGAGACCGGAGACTTCGCCGACCGGTTCAATGCGCTGCCGAAATATGTCGCCTCGACCAGCTTGCAGGCGCTCGACTGGCAGCCGGCCGAGCTGCTGCAGGGCGCGTTGCCGGAAGCGGTCAGAGGGCTGAAGCAAGGCAGCGGCGGCAACATCTATGTGCATGGCAGCCTCAGCGTCGCGCAGGAATTGCTGCGCCACGGCCTGGTCGACCGCATCAGGCTACTCAGCTATCCCGGTGCCGTCGGCCAGGGCAAGCTGCTGTTCCCGCCCGGCGCACAATTGCCGCTCGAGCTGATCTCGGCCACGCAATTCAGCAACGGCGTGGTGGCGCTGGAGTATGCGGCTGGGATAGGCAAGCCGTGATGACGGCCAATCTCCCCCCTCGAGGGGGAGATGCCCGGCAGGGCAGAGGGCGGCGTCTCGCGTAATGTGCCAACCCCCACCGACGCAAGAGGCAGGCCACGCCCGGTCGAACCGACCCCCTCTGGCCTGCCGGCCATCTCCCCCTCAAGGGGGGAGATCGCAGCTTCGCCCATCAGCGCCCCCGCCCGCCTGCCTCCAGCTTCTGCTCGGCCGCGATCAGCATCTCGACAAACCTCGTCACCTTGGGCGGGCGGAAGCGGGCGGCGGGGTAGACTGTGTAGATGCCGCCGGAGGGCAGCCGCCACTCGGGCAGGATCTGCACCAGCCGCCCGGCGGCCAGTTCGTTCCGCACCAAAAAGTCCGGCAGCACCGACAGGCCGGCGCCGGCGCGGACCGCTGCCAGCACTGCCGGCGTTGCGTCGATCGAAATCGTTGCCTGCATGCGCACGGTCTGCTGCTCGTCATCGCCGCGCGAAAATTGCCATAGCAGCGGTTCGCGCAGCGCCATGTTGGCGACGAAGGGCAGCCCGGCGAGGTCTTGCGGTTCGCCGGCGGTGAACCGGCCTGCAAAGCCGGCGCCGCATACCATGAATTGTTGGAAGGTGCCGATGCGCCGGGCCTGCAGGCTGGAATCGGCCAGCCAGCCGACGCGGATGGCCACGTCGATGTGGCCGGAAACCAGGTTGATCGTCTCGTCGCCCAGCGTCAGCTCCACCCGGCAGGCGGGATAGCGCGCGCTGAAGGCGGCGACCACCGGCACCACCGCCGATGTGCCGTAGTCGTTGGACGCAGCGATGCGCAGCGTGCCGGTCGGCTCGGCGGCGGCCTGCGCGAGCTCGTCGAATGCATCCTCGGCCTGCTGCAGGACCTGCAGGCAGCGGGCATGGAACGTTCGGCCGGCCTCGGTCGGATGGACGCGCCGCGTCGTGCGGATCAGCAGCGTCGTTCCGACATCGCGCTCCAACCGCGCCACCTGCTGGCTGACCACCGCCTTGGTGATGCCCAGCCGCTCGGCGGCCCGCGTGAACGAGCCGGCATCGACCACCGCCGCGAAATAGGCCAGCCGGTTCAGGTTCATGCTTCTCTCATGGCAGAGGCAGTCTCATTGTCAGGCAATGGCATACATTACGTCTATTTTGTCGGCCTTCAATACGCATTCCGCTTTTGCCATCTTGCGGGCATCGAGACCGCCGAATTCCGGATCCCAGGAGACATCCATGTTCACACGGAGAAGCATCATGAAAACCACCCTCGCCGCCGGCGCTGCCGCGGTCTTTGCTCCCGCCGGGCTTGGCCATGCGGCCGGCGGGCTTTCCTGGAAACATTTCCCCGCCGGGCAAAACGGCTTCTTCCGCGCCCCGGTGCTGGTCTCCGGCGCCACCGAAGCCGTGCTGATCGACGGCGGTTTCACCTACCCCGACGGCCGGGCCGTGGCCGAGGCGATCAAGGCGACCGGCAAGACGCTCACCACCATCTATGTCAGCCAGTCCGACCCGGACTATTATTTCGGCCTCAAGCCGATCAAGCAGGCGTTCCCGCAGGCACGGGTGATCGCCGCAGCCGAGACGGTGGCCGCCATCAACGGCAATGTCGAAAAGAAGCTCGCCGTCTGGGGGCCGCAGCTCAAGGAGAATGGCCCGCAGGCGCTGGCCGACGTCGTCATCCCCGAAGCATTCGACGGCAAGACGCTTAGCGTCGATGGCGAGACCATCGAGATCGTCGCCGCGGAAGGCCTCGCCAACCGGCGCTATCTCTTCGTGCCGTCGCTGAATGCGGTGTTCGGCGGGGTGATGATCTTTGCCGGCGTGCATGTCTGGACCGCCGACACGCCGACCAGGGAACTGCGCGCCGCCTGGCTCGCCAATCTCGAAAAGATCGCGGCGCGCAAGCCGGCAATCGTCGTGCCCGGGCACATGACGCCTGAGGCCGCTACGGACCTTTCAGGCGTCGAGCACACCAAGACCTATCTCATCGCCTTCGAGGAAGAACTGGCCAAGGCCAAGGACGCGGCCGCACTGAAGGGCGCCATGGAAGCCCGCTTCCCCGGCCTCGGCATGGGCGTTGCGCTCGACATCGGCTCCAAGGTTGCCACCGGCGAGATGAAGTGGGGCTGAGATGGCCGCCAATCTCCTCCCTTGAGGGGGAGATCGCAGCTTCGGCTTTCGGCGCGCAAAGCTCGCCCGTCTCGGCAAGGGCGCCTCGCCCAAACTTACCGCCCCTGCCCGCCTGATTTCGACACGCTCATGGTCCAGCGGGCGCTGACGCCCGACGACTGATGGCTGTCATCCGCCGAGACGGTTGGTGCGCTTGCTGGCTTCGGCTTTGGCCCGGGCCTCGACCGCCTTCTCGATCTCGCGCTTCAGCTCGTCCTTGATCGCCACCGTCTCGGCCATCAGCGCCTCGACCTTCATGAAATCGAGCACCCGGTATTTCGACACCGCTGGCCTTATCAATATGTCGGGCCGGCTCTGGTTCAGCTTGCTGGCGATGATCGACTGCATCATCAGCTGCGTGGCGCCGAACATCAGGTCGACGGAGGTCGGGAATTTGCGGCCCGCCTCGGTCGGCGCGCCGACCACGTCGACGGCGATGATGATGTCGGCGTCGAGCTCGATCAGGTCGAACGGCACGGGATTGTAGATGCCGCCGTCGATCAGCAGCCTGCCGTCGCGCATCACCGGGCGGAACACCGCCGGGATCGCCGCCGAAGCGGCCAGCGCCGAATGCAGCTCGCCTTCGTCGAACACGGCGAGCTGGTGGCCATAAAAGTCCGTTGCCGTCACCTTCAGCGGTATCTTCAATTCGGCGAAGGTTTCGGGAATGGCGTCGGGCAGGAACGCCTTGAGGATGCGCTCGACATTGAACTGGCTGACCCGCAAGCCGCCCTGCAACGCTTCGGCAAAAGTGCCGGGCCGCGCCCGCCACATGCGCGTCGCCACTTCGGCGCGGCGGCCGAGGATCGAGCGCGTATAGTCGTGGATGTCCTTGCCGGTCATGCCCGAAGCCATGCCGGCGCCCATGATGGCGCCGATCGACGAGCCGGCGATTGCTGCCGGCCTTATGCCCAGCTCGTCCAGCGCCTCGATGACATGGATATGCGCCAGCCCACGCGCCCCGCCGCCGCCAAAGGCGATGCCGAAGCTAGGGCTCATCCCTTGTTGGCCGCGCCGAGCTTCGGCCCGACCACCATGACGGCCGGCTCGGCGGAGAGCAGCTTTTTCGCCACCGCTTTCACCTGGTCCAACGTCACCGCGTTTATCAGGGCGGCGCGGCGCTGCATGTAGTCGATGCCGAGCTTGCCGAGCTGAATCTCGAGCAGCGTTGAGGCGATCGCGCCGGAGGAATTCAGATTGTTGATGGCATAGGCGCCGATCATGTGTTTCTTGGTCGCCGCCAGCTCGGCTTCGGTCGGCCCCTCCTCGGCCATGCGCTTGACCACGTCGCGCACCACGGCCAGCGTCTCGGCCGCCCTATCGGCGCGGGTCGAGGTGGTGATGGACAGCGCCTCGGAATGCTGGTGGTCGACGAGGTCGGAGCTGACGCTGTAGGCCAAGCCGCGCTTCTCGCGCACCTCGTCGAACAGCCGCGAGGTGAAGGTGCCGCCGCCGAGGATCTCGTTCATCAGCACCGCGGCGAAGAAATCCGGCGCATTCCGCTTCACGCCGGGATAGGCGAGTTGCAGCGAGGCCTGCGGCTGGTCGTAAACGACCTCGAGCTGCTGGCCGAGCTTCAGGTCGATGTCGGGAACGGGCGTAAGCGCCTGCTTTTCCGGCAGGCTGCCGAACACCAGGTCGAGCTTCTGCTTCAGCGTCTCGGCGTCGATGGCGCCGACCACCGCGACATGCAGGCCGTCACGGGCGAAACTTGCCTTGTGGAAGGCGCTGAGATCGGCCGGCGTAATCGTCGCGATGCTTTGCCTGGTGCCCTGGTCGGGCCGCGCATAGGGATGCGTGCCGTAGATCGCGTCCAGCCATTTGCGTTGGGCGAGCGTATCGGGATCGCGCTCGTTGGCGATGATGCCGGACAGGATCTGCGCGCGGATGCGGTCGATCGGCACCTGGTCGAAGCGCGGCTGGTTGACCGCCACCCGCAACAGGTCGAAGGCGCCGTCGCGCTGCTCGGCCAGCATGCGCATCGAGCCGTAGATGCCGTCGCGCTGCGCATCGAAGCTCATCTCGGCGCCGACATCGTCAAGCTTGATCTGGAAGGCCTCGCTGTCGAGGTTGCCGGCACCTTCGTCGAACAGGCCGCTCATCAGGTTGGCAAGCCCTTCCTTGCCGGGCGGATCCTGCGTCGCGCCGCCATCGAAAACGAAGCGGATAGCGACGATCGGCACCGAATAATCCTCCACCAGCCAGGCGGTGATGCCCTTCGACGAGGTCACCTCCTGGATGTTCACGGCGGCGCGAGCGGAAAGCGCCGGCAGGATGACAAAGAGAAGGGAGAGGAACAGGGTTGCTAGAAGAGGGCCGGCGTGCGGGCGCTTCCCTTCTCCCCTTGTGGGAGAAGGGGAGGAGCCCACGAGGGGAGAAGGCAGAGCGGGACCATGCTGGCTCATCATCAAATCAATTCCCAGCTTGGGTTTGCGGCAGAAGATAGCCGGTCGTTGCGTGGTCGAGATTGAGATAGCGGGCAGCGACCGCCTTGACCTGGTCGGCGGTGACCTTGCGGATGCGGTCCGGCCATTGCTGGACGTTCTGGACGTTACCGCCTGTGGCGAGCGTCGAGCCGTAGATGTTGGCCATGTCCTCCTGCTTGTCGCGGGCAAAGATCATCGAGCGTACGAAACGGTCCTTGGATTTTTCCAGCTCGTCGCTGGTGACGCCGTCTTTCGCGATGCGGGCGATCTCGGCGTCGACCGCGGCCTCGATGTCGGCAAGCTTGGCATCGCCGCGCGGCGCGCCGTAGACGGTGAAATTGGTGTCGTCGAGCATGGTGCCCTGGAAGAAGGCGCCGGCCTCGGCGGCGATGCCTTGCCTGACGACAAGCTCCTGGTAGAGCCGGCTGCGGTTGCCGCCGCCGAGGATTTCGGACAGCACGTCGAGCGCTTCGGCTTCGCCGGGCTTTGCCGTGTGATAGGACGGAACCACCCATTGCGTGGTAAAGCTCGGCACGCTGACGCGCCCGTCGGTCAGCGTCACCGTGCGCCTGGTGTTCTGCTCGGGCTCGACGGGGCGGATGCGCGGCGGCAAGTCCGGGCCGCGCGCGATCTTGCCATAGGTCTTTTCGGCCAGCGCCTTGACCGTTTTCGGCTCGACATCGCCGGCCACCACCAGCACGGCGTTATTGGGTGTATAATATTTGTTGTAGAAGGCCATCGCGTCGGTGCGGTTCAGCTTCTCCATCTCCTGCATCCAGCCGATGACCGGAATGCGGTACGGCTGGTTCTGCCACAGCGTGGCGTCGATCTCCTCGTCGAGCACCGCCTGCGGATTGCTATCGATGCGCGAGCGGCGCTCCTCGAGGATGACGTCGCGCTCGGTTTTGATGACGTCGTCGTTGAGGATGAGATTGCGCATGCGGTCGGCCTCGAAGCCCATCATCTCACCGAGCGCCTGAGGCACCACCGTCTCGTGAAAGGCGGTGTAGTCGTAGGAGGTGAAGGCGTTGTCCGAACCGCCGATGGCGGCGACGGCACGGTCGAGCTCGCCCGCCGCATGGTTGCTGGTCGCCTTGAACATCAGATGCTCGAAGAAATGGGCAATGCCGGACTTGCCCGGCGGCTCGTCGGCGCTGCCGATCTTGTACCAGACCATATGGGTGACGATGGGGGCGCGGTGATCGGGGATGACGACGACCTCCATGCCATTGTCGAGCAGGAAATCGGTGACGACGCCATCGTCAGGATTGTTATCCGCCAGAGCCGGCGCGGCCATCACCAGAGCCAGTCCCAAGAGCGTTCCGCGCAGCCATTCAGCCTGAAATGTCATAGATGGCTCCGGTTTGTAGTGGGACGATAGGCGGGGTTGCTGGTCGAGGCAAAACGAATTGTTCGTCATTTTGAAGGCGCCATCGTGGAAGCCGAACTCAGGCGGCCTCGATGAACCGGATGACCGTCTCGCCATAGTTGCGCTCGTCGACAACCGAAAAGCCCGACCCTGCCTCGAACGGCGCCGCCGCCGCTTCCTCGACGACGCAGAGCGCGCCGGGGGCGAGCCAGCCGCCTGCTTTGGCCGAGCGCAAGGCGCGTTCGCCAAGGCCTTTGCCATAGGGCGGATCGGCAAAGACCATGCCGAATGCGGCGATGGTGCCCGCCTCGCCCAAGCCCGTCGCGTCGCGGCGGAAAATCTTGGTGCGGCCGGTGAGGCCGAAGGCCTCGACATTGGTGCGGATCAGGCCGCGCCCTTCGGCGGATTCCTCGATGAAGACAGCGTAGGAGGCGCCGCGCGACAGCGCTTCGAGGCCGAACGCGCCGGTGCCGGCGAACAGGTCGAGCACGCGCGCGCCGTCCAGTCTTTCGGGAAAGCGATGCGCCAGCACGTTGAAGACCGCCTCACGCGTGCGGTCGGTGGTCGGGCGGATGGCAAAGGTGCGGGGCGTCGCCAGCGGACGCCCGCGAAACTCACCGCCGACGATCCGCATTGCTTCCTTTCGGGCCGCCGCGCGGCCGGTCGCCACCGCCATCCGGGCGCTCGCCGCGCGGTTTGCCGAACGGCTTTGCACCGCCGCCTTGCGGCTTGCCGCCGGGCTTGCCGTAAGACGGCTTGAACGATGCCTTGCGCGCCTTGTTTTCTGCCGCCTTGGCGGCGTCTGCCTCCGCCCTGCCCTTGCCGATCGGCCGTGCGCCCGGCGCCATCCAGACATTGGCCTTGCGCTGGCCCGGCGGCTCGATCGGCCGCTGCTCGCGTTCGGATTTTTTCCCACCGAAGCCGCCACGAGGCTTGTCGCCACGGGGTTTGTCCCCGAAGTCGCTGCGTTCAGGTCTGGGGCCACGCTCGCCAAAGCTCTTTTTTGGCCCAAAGCTCCTGTCAGGGCTTGTCGACAGCTTGCCGAGCGCTTCGTCGCGGCTGCCCTCGCGCCGCTTGCGGTTCTTGATCAGGCCGCCCTCGCCGATCGGCCGGCGTTCGCCGTCGCGGGTGAATTTCGGCCGCTCGGGCTCCTCCTCGCGCTCACGCCTGACCGGCTTGTTGGAAAACGGCTTGGCGATATCGGCATCGAAATTGGCGCCGGACTCTTCGACCAGGCGCTCGCCGAGCTGGTCGCGCAGCACGCGGCCCTTGATCTCCAGCACATGGCCTTCCGGCAAATCGTCGAGCTGGAACGGCCCGTAGGAAATGCGGATCAGCCGCGTCACGTCGAGACCGAGCGCGCCCAGGATGTTCCTGACCTCGCGGTTCTTGCCTTCGCGCAGGCCGAGTGTCAGCCAGGCGTTCGAACCCTGCTCGCGGTCGAGCGTCGCCTCGATGGCGCCATAAAAGACACCGTCGACGGCAATGCCTTCGCGCAGCCCTGCAAGCGCGCTTTCCTCGACCTTGCCGTGGACGCGCACGCGGTAGCGTCGCAACCAGCCGGTCGCCGGCAGTTCGAGCACGCGCGACAGGCCGCCATCATTGGTGAGCAGCAGCAGGCCTTCGGTGTTGATGTCGAGCCGGCCGATGGTCATCAGCCGCGGCAGCCCGGGCGGCAGCACGTCGAAGACGGTCTTGCGGCCCTCGGGATCGCGGTTTGTCGTGACCACGCCGGCCGGCTTGTGGAACAGGAACAGCCTGGTGCGCTCGATCGGCGGAATCTCCATGCCGTCGAGATGGATGATGTCGCCAGGCATGACGTTGAAGGCCGGCGAGGACAACACCTTGCCATTGACCTTGACGCGGCCGGCCGCAATCAGTTCCTCGGCGTCGCGGCGCGAGGCCAGGCCGGCACGCGCCAGCCGCTTGGCAATGCGTTCGCCGGCTTCTTCCGTTGCCTCGACGCGACGCGGGCGCGGCTTGAAGCCGCCTTCCGATGCCACCTGTGCCCTTTGTGCCCCTTGCGGTCGATCGCCGCCAAAATCACGCTTGGGACGGTCGAAGCGCCTCTCGCCGCGCTCGCTTTCGGCAGCTGCTGGCCGGTCGCCGCGCGGTGCGTAAGGCTTGCGCGGACCTTCGCGCTTTTCATAAGGCGTGCCCTCCGGACGCGGCCCTTTGCTGAACGGCCTGTCGCCGCCTTTGAAGTCGCGCTTCGGCCGCTCGCCTTCGGCAGCTGCCGGCCGGTCGCCGCGCGGCGCATAAGGCTTGCGTGGACCCTCGCGCTGTTCATAAGGCTTGCCTTCCGGACGCGGCCCTTTGCTGAACGGCCTGTCGCCGCCTTTGAAGTCGCGCTTCGGCCGTTCGCCTTCGGCCGCCGCCGGCCGGTCGCCGCGCGGAGCGTAAGGTTTTTTGGCGCCGAAGGGCGGCTTGCCGCCCTTGCCGGGAGCGCCATCGCGACCACGCGGCCCCCCCGGCTTCGGGCCGGCCTTGCGCGGGAATTTCTTGTTTTTGTCGTCCATGTGGCCTTTGCTCGTTTGCGCGGGTAGTAACAGGATCGCGCTCTAGTGGCGAGGAGATAATCGGAATGGAAACCGCGTGAAGCGGCAGGATTTCATGGCCCTGGCGCTGAAAGAAGCCGAAGCCGCCGCCCAGCGTGGCGAAGTGCCGGTTGGCGCGGTCGTCGTCGGCGGCGATACGGTCGTTGCGAGTGCCGGCAACCGCACCCGCGAGTTCGCCGATCCGACCGCCCATGCCGAGATGCTGGCGATCCGCGAGGCCTGCCGCAAGCTTTCCAGCGAGCGGCTCAGCGGCCACGATCTCTATGTGACGCTGGAGCCGTGCGCCATGTGTGCCGGCGCCATCTCCTTCGCCAGGCTGCGCCGGCTTTATTTCGGCGCTGCCGACGAGAAGGGCGGCGCAGTGGTCAACGGCGTTCGCTTCTTCACTTCACCGACCTGCCACCATGTGCCCGACATCTATCCGGGCATGGCCGAGAACGCTGCAGCAGCATTGCTGAAGGACTTTTTTCGCGAGCGACGCGGACCCTGATTTTCTGGTCCGGCAGACGGTCCAAATCCAAGTCAGCCAATCCAGCCAGCCAATTCAGGGCAAGGACGTCTCTGGCGCCGTCAGCCTACCAGGGCAGCCAGTCGAACATGCCGCCGCTCTTACTCTTGGCGGCCGCCTCCCTCTTGAGGCGGCGTTCCTTCTTGTACTCGTCCTCGCCGAGGTCACCCTGCGGCGCGGTGGCGGCGGCAGCGCGGTATTGCACCGGCGGCTCGCTCAGATATCTGCGGGTGGTCGGGTCGCCCTGTTTGCCTTCAGCCCGGCGGCGCATGATTTCCGCGGCGCGGCTCTTGTCCGAATCGGCCGGAGTCCAGGCTGGCGGATGGCTCGAGCCCGACTGCTTCAGCGCGGCCTTGACCGACGCCGGATCCGTCTGCACGTCATCGATGACCTGCGCCTGGTAGGCCGGGTCGTCCTGATGCAGGGTGGCATCGGCGCGCAGGCGGGCACGGCGCTGCTCCGGCGATTCGGGCCATTCGGCGCTTGCCGTCTCGATGCTTTCCTGCGGCGGCGGCAAGACTTCCTTCTGCCCCGGCCCTGGCTTCACCAGCGTGGGGCGCGGCTTGTAGTCGATACTATCCTTGCGCTTGGGTGCGAAGGAAAAAGCCCCGGTGAGGTCGCCGGCAAGCTGCGCGCCCGCGGTCTTGTCGGTCCCGTAAGTGGGCGAGCCCATGCAGCCGGACAAAGCGAGGCCCGATACGACAAGCGGCGCCAGCAGCGCAACGCGCGCGTAAGTTCTCTCGGTCATGCCAAAAAGTCCCACTGTAGACAGCCTCTCGATTGCCGCCGGCCAAAGAAAGGTCCGGTCCCCATCGCCTATGCTCTTCCGACGGAATTCCGGCGACAATTTGTCGTCCGGAGTTTCGCGTGTTTACCTCAACCACTCGTTAAGGGCAACGCGCGAGGGCCGATCGGCCCCCGCCGTGGCATTTGTGCACCGCCTCAAAGACGGCTCAAAGCCTTCAGCTCATGCAGAACAGCGGCGTCACGGGCCGAAACATCCGGGAATTCCGGATCTGAGCCGACATCGGCGGTGTAGCGCCAGGAGCGCGCGCACTTCACCAGGCCACGGTCCTCCGCCTTCTCGACGACCACGGCGACGCCCTTGACGTCGTCGAGGGTAAAGCTGCCCGCCGGCGCTTTGCCGTGCATGATAACCAGATCGCTGGTGATCGCCATCTCGGCCATGTCGACATCGGCGATCGCCGCTTCGAGCACGGCATCGTCGAGGGTGACGACCGGCACCGCTTCCAGCGAAGAGCCGATGACCTTCTGCGCACGGGCGATTTCCAACGCCCCGGTGACGACACGGCGGACCTGCCGCACCTTGCGCCACTTCTCCGCCAGCGCCTCGTTCTTCCAGTCCGCCGGGATCTCCGGGAACTGGTCGAGATGCAGAGAGACCGCATCCGGATGACGGTCGAGCCAAGCCTCTTCCATGGTGAAGGGCAGCATCGGCGCCAGCCATTTCACCAGGCAGTCGAAGAGATGGCGCACCACCTGCACGGAAGCCTTGCGCTTCACGCTGGAAGGCGCTTCGCAGTAAAGCGCGTCCTTGCGGATGTCGAAATAGAAGGCCGACAGCTCGACCACCATGAAGTCGAGCAGCGCGCGGGTGATGCGCTTGAATTCGAACGCGTCGTAGCCCGAGCGTACGACTTCATCGAGTTCAGCGAGCCGGTGCAGCATCAGCCGCTCCAGCTCCGGCATCTTGTCCAGCGGCACCTCCTCACCGTCGTCATGGGCGAGCGTGCCCAGCATCCAGCGGATGGTGTTGCGCAGCTTGCGGTAGGCGTCGATATTGGTCTGCAGCACGTTCTTGCCGAGCCGCTGGTCTTCCCAATAATCGGTCGTCACCACCCACAGCCGCAAGATGTCGGCGCCGGACTGCCTGATGACGTCCTGCGGCACGACGGTGTTGCCGAGCGACTTCGACATTTTCCGCCCCTCCTCATCCATGGTGAAGCCATGGGTGACGACGGTGTCGTAGGGTGCCCTGCCCCTGGTGCCGCAGCTTTCGAGCAGCGAGGAGTGGAACCAGCCGCGATGCTGGTCGGAGCCTTCGAGATAGACGTCGGCCGGCCATTTCAGGTCGGGCCGGTCCTCAAGCGTGAAGGCATGCGTCGAGCCTGAATCGAACCAGACATCGAGGATGTCCATGACCTGCTGCCATTTCGAGGCATCGTGATTGCCGAGGAACCGCTCCTTGGCGCCGGCGGCGAACCAGGCGTCGGCGCCTTCTTTCTCGAAGGCGTCCATGATGCGCTGGTTGACTGCCTCGTCGCGCAGCACATTGCCGTCGGCATCGGCAAAGACGGCGATCGGCACGCCCCAGGCGCGCTGGCGCGACAGCACCCAGTCGGGGCGCTCCTCGATCATGGCGCGGATGCGGTTCTGGCCGGCGGCGGGCACGAAGCGGGTATCGTCGATGGCTTTCAGGGCGCGGCTGCGCAGCGTCGTGCCGTCGCCAAGCTCCTTGTCCATATAGACGAACCATTGCGGCGTGTTGCGGAAGATGATCGGCTTCTTCGAGCGCCAGGAATGCGGATAGGAGTGCTTCAGGCGGCCGCGCGCGAACAGCGCGTTGCGCTTGATCAGCTTGTCGATGACAGCCTGGTTGGCGTTGCCCTTCTTGCCATTGTCGTCGATGACGCGCGCCGCTCCACCCTCGCAGTCCGGGCCGAAGCCCGGCGCGTCCTTGGTGAAGAAGCCGGCATCGTCGACGGTGAAGGGGATCGCGGTGTCGATGCCACGCTGGCGAAGATCAGAGGCAGCATCCATCCAGGCGTCGAAGTCTTCGCGGCCATGTCCCGGCGCGGTGTGGACGAAACCGGTGCCGGCATCGTCGGTGACGTGATCGCCGGCGAGCATCGGCACGGGAAAATCGTAGCCGCCGCCCAGAGCTTTGAGGGGATGCGAAAGCGTAAGGTTTTCAAGCTCTTCGGCGCCAACGCTGCGAAGCCGATTCAGAGTGACCTTGGCCTTCGCGGCAGCGTCGTCCGCAAGCTTCTCGGCAAAGATCAGCTTTTCGCCGGGCTGAGGACCAAAGGCGTTCTCGGCCGCGGTAACCTCGTAGAGACCATAGTTGATGCGCGGCGAGTAATTGACGGCGCGATTGCCGGGGATTGTCCACGGCGTCGTCGTCCAGATGACGACGTTGGCATCAAGCAGATCGAGCGACGTCTGCGTCAGCTTGGGATCCAGGGCTGGCTGCCCATCCTCGATGTTGATGACCTGGCGAGCGAGGCTGACGACCGGAAACTTCGCCCAGATCGTGTCCGACTCATAGTCCTGGTATTCGACCTCTGCCTCGGCCAGCGCGGTGCGCTCGACCACACTCCACATAACCGGTTTGGAGCCGCGATAAAGCTGGCCGGACATGGCGAATTTCAGCAGCTCGCCGGCGATGCGCGCCTCGGCATGGAAAGCCATTGTCGTATAGGGATTGTCGAAGTCGCCGACGACGCCGAGCCGCTGGAATTCGGAACCCTGCACCTTGATCCAGTGCGCCGCAAACTCGCGGCATTCCTGCCGGAACTCGTTGACCGGCACCTCGTCCTTGTTCTTGCCCTTAGCGCGGTACTGCTCCTCGATTTTCCATTCGATCGGCAGGCCGTGGCAATCCCAACCGGGTACATAGTTCGAGTCATAGCCGCGCATCTGGAACGAGCGGGTGATGACGTCCTTGAGGATCTTGTTCAGCGCATGGCCGATATGGATGTTGCCATTCGCATACGGCGGCCCGTCGTGCAGCACGTATTTTTCGCGGCCGGCTGCGTCTTCGCGCAACTTGCGGTAAAGGTCCATGTCCTGCCAGCGTTTGACCAGCAGCGGTTCCTTTTCCGGCAAACCGGCGCGCATCGGGAAATCCGTCTGCGGCAGGTAGAGCGTTTTGGAATAGTCGATCGTCTCGGCGGTCTCGGTATCAGTCATTCGTCTGCCATATGCGTTGCCCGGCGGCAAAAGAGCCCGGGCGTTGAACTATCATGATCTGGAAAAAGCGCGAGAGGCGCGCGCAAGATTCCCGGCGGCTCCGGCGGCGGTCAGGCCGCCCGGAACACCGGGCCTGTAATTCGTATCGCAGTCGCGAATGCGCTGATAAAGTGCGTCATGACCGGGCTTTTAAACGAGGCCGGCCCTATTGAAAAGCCCGAACTCTGATGCTTCCTCCTAGGAGCATGTACCAACTGCGGTTTACATTTCACAGTTAGCGCGCCGGAAGGAACGAAATGTGACTCTGACGATTACCGAGTCCGAACGCGCCCTGCGACTTCGTATTTCAACGATGGCGGATCGTGTTTTCGGCAACCATGAAAGGGCGCAGCGCTGGCTGCGCAAGCGAAGTCGGGTGCTCAACGAGGCGCCCATCAATCTCCTACAATCCGAAACAAGTGCGATGCTTGTGGAAGAGGAACTCAACCGCATCGCCTACGGCATAGTCGCCTGAGCCATGCGGCTGCGCGCAGTATATAACCTGCGACATCACATCGAGAAATCGAAGCGATAGGTCGTCGACATGCCGATCATGAACTGATCCCTGGAGCCGCGCTCCTTGACCAGGCTGGAATCGGCGGCCGGGCCCATCAGGCGGGAATATTCGCCGAACAGACTGGCCGTCATCGGCTCGGTCACCTTCCAGGTCACTGCGCCGCCCAGGCCCGCCGACTTCACCCCGCCACCGGGATGATATTCGCTGAGCCCCGAGGCCAGGGACTCCTCGGCATCAACGCCGTAATTGGCGTCGAAATAGTCCGATGAGGCGAACGAAACGCGCGGTCCGGCCGAAATCCTGACGTCGGGCGTCACATCGTAAAAGGCGTCGGCGGCGATGTCGGCGACAAAGCCGTTATGGGCACGAATGCCGTGCCGCAATTCGGCGCGGGCACGCAGCCAATCCAAAGGATAGAATTCGAAGAAGCCGCCGGCCTCGCCGCCCCAGCGCACCGGGTCGAGGCCTTTCAATTCGTCGGCGTCACCACCGTCGCGGGAAAACAGGAACTTGCCCGTCAGGCCGGCGCGGACGCCGCCATCGTCGATCAATGCCAATGAGATATTGTCGTTGCGCGAGGTGAAGCGCGCCGCGGGACCAGCCTTGCCGAGCGAGATGATCGGCGAGGCGCTGAGCAGGTACTTCTTGCCGCCCTCGAAATTCGGGGCAATCATGCCGGTGGCGCCGACCGTCAGGTACCAGTCTCCGGACAGCCAGCCGAAGGTGCCCTCGCCGGCCTTGGCAACGCCGCAGGTGGCGAGCATGAATGCGGCCAGGACCGCCGGGATCGTCGGGACAGACCGCATCGTTACTCCATACGTCGAACACATTGGCCGATACAACCAGCCTTGACTGAAGCCATGGCGCCAGTTCGGTAAAATTTGACTTAATATCCATGACATCGGCGGCGTTGGCCGGCCTGTTCCGCATTGCAGTCGACTGTTTGGCGCACCAAGATTCCAGATCAAGTGTTTGGAATACGATAGCAGTTGCCTCGGCAGGGGTTACAAACATTCGCGGACAAACATGCCTGCGCCGTGAAGAGCGCGGCGACCGGCGCTCAACCCCGCATTCCAAACCGGCCAAGCGTGAATCATATGCGGCCAAATTTCGAGACGTACTTTGACGTCCGCCGCGCCGGCGGCTTCGGCGAGCCGAGTTGCGTCAGACATCAGCGTCTCGGCCGAACCGGCTTGTATCAGCATTGGGGGAAATCCGCTCAGATCGGCGAACAAAGGCGAGATCAGCGGATCGCGCCGACCAACGCCATTGGGAACATAGGCCGTTGCCAGTTCCTCCAAATACGCCCGGTGGATGATAGGGTCGATTGCGTCGTTGGTTGATAGTGTCGCGCCGGACATCGAAAGGTCCGTCCAGGGCGAAACCAGCCAAAGACATCGCGGCAACGGCTCGCCTGCCGCACGCAATATACTGACCAGGCACAGGGTAAGGTTGCCGCCCGCACTGTCTCCGCCAATCACGATGCGGTCCGGCGCGATGCCTTGCCGCCTCAGAAAGCGCCATGCGGTGAGTGCGTCTTCATGTTGCGCAGGGAAAGGATGTTCCGGTGCGCGGCGATAGTCGATCGCGAGGGTGCGTATTCCCATTGCCCGACCTGCCTCGGTAACCATTCGACGATGACTTTTAAGGGAGCCGGAGCAGTAGCCACCACCGTGGAAAAAGAGCAGAACCTTATCCCTGTCACTCCCAGGCGCCAGGGACCACTCGCCCGCGAGGCCATCGAAAACCACATGCTCGCATCGGATGTCCTCCGCGACTGGCCACACCGAACCGACTTCGTCGAGCCGTGCCCGGCGTTCGTCCCAGCGGACCGTTCGAGGCTTTGAGGTCAACAACCTGCGGACGGCGTTGATCTCCGTCAGATCGAGGTGTTCGTCCGCATCGCTCATTTTGCTTCCCTAGCCTCATCAAGCGTAGAAAACGGCATATAGCAGCAGCACACGTCATCGTATAAAGGGCCAATGCCAGCACTGGGAATTTTCGTTACACTTGCGCCGCGGCGAATACACGGGACGACGGGTCGCCCGTAAACCCGCTTGTTATCTTTTAGCACTGGCTCACCCCCCACATGATCGAATTATTCCATCTGGTATTTGGCCGCTTCGGGTCAAAAACGGAGGTCTAGCGGATCGCTCGGGAGTGTGGCGCTCACAGCCTGCTCGCTGGACGGGCAAGGCGATCGGCGCTACCTTCCGGAACAAAGAAGCTAGGCAACCTTGAGGGAGAAGGGCAATGACCGTGCACAGCGATGCCATGAAAGACGCCATTGGCCAGACGCGGGCGAAATGGGGATGGTTCGTCGCGCTCGGGGTGCTGCTGCTTGTCTTCGGCGGCATTGCCTTCGGCAATCTGTTCATCGCAACCGTCGCCTCGGTCTTTGTCGTGGGCTGGCTGATGCTGATGGCCGGCATTGTCGAGATCATCCATGCCTTCGGCGTGAAGACATGGGGCCGCTTCTTCTATTGGCTGCTCAGCGGCCTCCTCTACGCCGTCGCCGGCTTCTTCGCCTTCGACAATCCGGTCCTCGCCTCGACGGTGCTGACCTTCCTCCTGGCGGTCGCGCTGCTTGCCTCAGGCGTGCTCAGGGCCTGGGTCGGCTACAGCCACCGGCCGCAGCCGGGCTGGGGCTGGGTAGTCGCGGCCGGCGTCATCAGCGCGCTGGCGGGACTGGTCATCGCCATGGGCTGGCCGGTCAACAGCGTGTGGGTTCTGGGCCTGTTCCTGGCCGTCGACCTGATCTTCCAGGGCTGGACCTTCATCGCCCTTGGCTTGGCGCTGAAGAGATAAATTCTGGTTGAGCATGATCTTAATCGGAAAACCGGATCCCACTTTTTGCTTCGCTGACCTTCGGTTCGGGACCATGCTCTAAAAAGCTATGGCCGCGTCCAGCCCGGAAAGCGGCCTGACGCCGGCGAGCAGTGCCTTCGCCTCGGCCTCGTCGCGCTTCATCTGGGCGACCAGCGCGTCAAGCCCGTCGAACTTCACCTCCGAGCGCAGGTAGCCGAAGAAGGACACGGCACAAATCTCGCCGTAGAGGTCGCCGGAAAAGTCGAAGACGAAGGTCTCCAGCAATGGCGCGCCATTGTCGTCGACCGTCGGCCGGCGGCCGAAGCTGGCGACGCCATCGTGTAGCGAACCGTCGGCGCGGCGGAAGCGGACGGCATAAATCCCTTCATTGAGGGTGACTTCCGGCGAAAGCCTCATGTTTGCGGTCGGAAAGCCGAGTGTCCGGCCGAGCTGCTGGCCGCCGATCACCTCCGCCTCGACGGTGAAACGGTAGCCGAGCAAGCCGGCGGCCTCGGCCACATTGCCCTCGCACAGCAGCGTGCGTATGCGGCTCGACGACACCACCTCGGCGCTTTCGTCGCGAAACGCATCCACCAGCGTGACGCCGAAGCCGTGGCGCTCGCCGGCAGCCATCAGATAGGCCGGACCGCCCTGGCGGTCCTTGCCGAAATGGAAATCGAAGCCGGTGACGGCGTGGCTTATGCCGAGGTTGCGCTCGAGCACGCCGGTGACGAAAGCCTCCGCCGACAAGGAGGCGAACTCGCGTGTGAACGGCTGTTCGACCAGCGCCGCAAAGCCCAGATGCGACAACAGCCGCGCCTTCATCGGCGGCGGCGTCAGCACGAACAACGGCATGTCCGGCCTAAACACCTTTCGCGGATGCGGTACGAAGGTCAGCACCAGGGCGGGTACGCCGCGACGCTCCGCTTCGGCGCGCGCGCGTTCGAGCACCGCCTGGTGGCCGCGGTGGACGCCGTCGAAATTGCCGATAGCCACCACGCCGCCGCGCAGATGGGCCGGCAGCGGTGCGGTTGCGGAAATGCGTTCGAACATGGCCGTCATGGCTTGAACCTATTGCAGCCTGGGAATCACCGCGACCGGCCTGTAGCCATATTTTTCCAGGAAGGCCGCGAGCCTGGCCGGATCCGGCTGCAGCGTCTCACCGTAATCGCGGGCATGGATGCCGCCCGATACGTAGAGCACGTCGAAGCCATTGTCGGCCGCGCCCTTGATGTCGGTCATCATGCCGTCGCCGATGGCCAGAACTTGCGAACGCTCGACCGGGCGGCCGAGAATGACGGCGATCTCCTTCATGGCGACGTCATAGACCGGCGCGTAGGGTTTGCCGGCGATCAGCGTGCGTCCGCCAAGCTGTGCGTATTCGCGGGCCAAAGCGCCTGCGCACCAGATCATGCGTTCGCCGCGCTCGACGACGATGTCGGGATTGGCGCAAATGAAGGGCAGGTTCCTGGCACGCAGCCTCTGCAGAAGATCGGCATAATCTTCCGGCTTCTCCACCTCGTCATCGAACAGGCCGGTGCAGACCACGCCGGATGCTTCGAACTCCTCGACGAGTTCGACGTCGAGGCCCTCATAGAGCGTGAAATCCCGATCGGCGCCTATATGGAAGATCTTTCGCGGCCCTTCGGCGATCAGGTCGCGGGTAACGTCGCCGGACGTCACGACACGGTCGTAGGCGGCGGGCGGAACGCCGATGGCGCTCATCTGTGCCACCACGTCGGCGCTGCGACGCGGCGAATTGGTGATCAGCACGACAGGTATTTTCGCCGCGCGAGCAGCGATCAGCGCGGCAGCCGCCGCCGGGAAATGCCATTCGCCATTGTGCACCACGCCCCAGACGTCGCACAGGATGGCTGAATAGGCTCCCGACAAGTCTGCGAGCGAACCGATGATGTCGGGCGAATCCGCCATGCCGTTGTCCCTGTACCATGATGCTTGCAAGCGCCGCGACCGACGGTCCGTAGCGGCCGGCCCGGATTAACCGAAGCGCTTCGCTCTGTCACCAGCTTTCGTTGTGCCCGCAAGATTGCCGCCCGGGGACGCCGGCGAGGACGTGATGGCGAAAGCCTTCTTTTTCAGAGCCTTATCGGGCTTTGCCGCGGAGCAGCATTGCCGATTGCGGACGTGTGGTTAACGGGCATTGAAAAACCGTGCCGACCTTGAACGTATTTTAGCAATCGGAAATTTAAAAATGCGTGGCATCGTCCGGAAAAAAACGGGGCGGGCGGGAATGCTGAAGGCAATGATCGGAAATTTCCGACGCGACAGACGTGGCAACTACTCCTTAATGACCGCAATCACCATTGTACCGCTGATGGGCGGGTTGGCGCTCAGCGTCGATTACGGGGAGTTGTTGCGCCAGAAGCACGAAACGCTGAATGCCCTTGACGCGGCCGGCCTCGCCGCCGCCCAGCAGATCGTCGCCGGCGCCAGCGACGACGACGTCAAGGCCTACGCCAAGACATTTTTCGAAACCAATCTCGCACGTGTCGATCCGGCGAACACAGCGCTGACCGTCACGCTGCCCAACAACAATGCCGGCGGCGGCACCTTGAAGCTCTGCGCCGGCCTCACCTTCCACCCCTATTTTCTACCGGCCGCCAGCCTGCTGATCGGCGGCACGGCAAGCGACACGACCTTCACCGAATGTTCGGAACTCCGCCTCAAGAACACCCTCGAAGTCGCGCTTGTGCTGGATAATTCCGGCTCGATGAGCGATCTCGGCTCCGGCACCGGCGAGAAGCGAATAGACCTGCTGAAGTCGGCCGCCAAGCAGCTTGTCGATACGCTGGCGCTTCAGGCGCAGCAGATGAAGCAGATCACCAAACCGGTGCAGTTTTCTCTCGTGCCGTTTGCGGCCTCGGTCAATGTCGGCCCTACCCACGACCAGGACGGCTGGATGGATCAGGACGGCAACTCCCCGATCCAGCACGAGGATTTCGACTGGACGACGATGAGTGCCGCCAACAATCCGGACAAATATGCCGAGAAGCTCAACGGCGTCTGGTACAAGCGCGGCACCGGCTGGGGCGAGACCAAGGACCAGCCGCTGACGCGTTTCAGCCTCTACGCCGACATGACGGTCGAATCGGGCCGCGAAGAGGTACCCAATTCGAAGCAATATGTCTGCGACACATACAAGAAGAACGGCACCTGCCAATACGGCCATTGGAGCGCACCGGAATATATCTACACCACAAGCCGCTATGCGAGCTGGCAAGGTTGCGTCGAGGCACGGCCATATCCCTACAATGTCGACGACACCACGCCCGATACAGCCGCGCCGGCCACGCTTTTCGTGCCGTTGTTCGCCCCGGATGAGGCTGGCACTCTGTGGCTCGATTTCAACCGTGACGGCATCAACGACGTCATCGGCACGTCCTACAATTACGGCAACAACTGGTGGGCCGATTGGCCCTATGTCGCCGGTCCTACCGCTTCCCAGCGCCAGTCTGACATGCGCAAATATTTCCTGGTAAAACCATACGGTTCGCAATCCGCAGCCGCAGGCGATGGGCCGAATTCCTCCTGCACCACCAACCCGATCACGCCGTTGAAGGACGTCAGCCAGGACGCAGAGAAGCAGGAGATCAAGGACGCCATCGACGCCATGGCGCCGAATGGCAACACCAACGTGCCGGAGGGCCTTGCCTGGGGCTGGCGAACTGTATCGAGCAACCCACCGTTCACCGATGGTCGGCCGAACAGCGAGAGGGGCAACGACAAGGTGGTCGTGGTGCTGACCGACGGAGCCAATACTTATAGTGCCGTCAGCGACGGCAGCTACGCCAACAACAGGTCGACCTACGCCGCCTACGGCTACACTGGGCTGACCTATCCGGGATCTGGAAGCGTAACCCGCCTGTTCATGAATACCAGCACCGATATCGGCAAGACCACCTATACCGGTGCCAACTACACGGCAGCACTCGACGAGCAGATGAAAACGCTCTGCGCCAATGCAAAGAATTCGAACATTCTGGTGATGACGGTGGCGCTCGACCTGTCGCCCACAGATGCCGGCGACAAGAAGGCAATCGATGCGCTGAAGGCGTGTTCGTCGGATTCGCGCTTCCGCAAGGATTCGGCCGACCCGAGCAAGCCGGCCAAGCTGTTCTGGAATGCGACGGGCGCGACTCTGTCGGACAATTTCAAGGAAATCGCCAACGAATTGTCGAACCTGCGCATCGTCGGCTGAAGGCGATGGGATTGGAGACTAAGGCAGGGGCTCCGGCGCACTGGCGCAAAGGCTCCTGCCCTCATGCCCTTGCGGGTGATGGAAGCATGTGGTGAGTGTCCTCATCCGGAGATGCGCTCTTGCCTGAACCCGCCAACCACCTTGCCTTTGCGCTGGTCTGCCTCGGCATGGTGCTGACGCCCGGCCCGAACATGATCTATCTGATCTCGCGCTCGCTGTCGCAAGGGCCGAAGGCCGGGCTGATCTCGCTGGGCGGTGTGGCGCTCGGTTTTTTGTTCTATGTGCTGTCGGCGGCGTTCGGCATCACCGCGCTGCTGCTCGCCGTGCCCTTTGCCTATGATGTGCTGCGCCTTGCCGGCGCGCTTTATTTGCTGTGGCTCGCCTGGCAAGCGGTGAAGCCCGGCGGGCGCTCGCCCTTCCAGATCCGCGAACTGCCGAAAGACAGGCCGCGCAAGCTGTTCGCCATGGGCCTGATGACCAACCTGCTCAACCCGAAGGTGGCAGTGCTCTATCTGTCGCTGCTGCCGCAATTCATCAGCCCCGGCAAGGGCCACGTGCTGTCGCAGCTTCTGGTGCTCGGTGCCACGCAGGTCGCGATCAGCCTGACCGTCAACGCCATCATCGCGGTGACGGCCGGCTCGATCGCCATCTTCCTCGCCGGGCGGCCGCTATGGCTGGTGATCCAGCGCTGGATGATGGGCACGGTGCTGACCGCGCTGGCCGTCAAGATGGCAACCGACGCGCAACGCTGATCGGTCCTACATCGGCCGCCTGACCTGCTGTGCCCGCTCCGGTTCGACCACCCTGCGGTAGAGATGCCAGGTCGCGTGGCCAAGGATGGGCATGACGACGGCAAGCCCGGCAAATAGCGGGATCGAGCCGATGACCAGGAGCACGGCGACCATCAGGCCCCACAGCGCCATCTGCAGCGGGTTTGTCATAACTGCACGCGCCGACGTCTCGACTGCCGAGACCGCGCCGACGTCGCGATCGAGCAACAGCGGAAAGGCGACGACAGTCGTCGCCAGCACGATCGCGGCGAAGGCGAACCCGGCTAGGTTGCCGAGCAGGATCAGCGTCCAGCCCTTGCTGGTCGTCAGCACTTCGCGAATAAAGCCGACGATAGAGGCCGGAGGCTGATTGCCGTACAGGCTGGTGTAGATCGATTGCGCGGTGAACAGCCAGAGCAGGAACAGTACCACCAGCATGATACCGATGACTGCAATCGCGGGCAGCGCCGGCGAGTGGCGCACGTCGAGCGCATGCCACCAGGATGTATCCATGCCGAACTCGCGCCGGCGGCTGATTTCGTAAAGGCCGATAGCGGCGAACGGACCGACCAAAGCGAACCCGGACATCAGCGGATAGATGAGTTGGATGGCGTTCGAGCCCGAGGTCCACTGCGTCAGGATCAGGCCGACCACCGGATAGATCAGGCACAGGAACACATAATGCGACGGCTTGGCCCAAAAATCCTCTACGCCGAGACGGAGCGCATCGAGCAGATCCTCGGTGCTGATGCGGCGCACCGTGGGCTGTACATGCATTCCACGTGCGTCCGCCATGACATGAAAGCCGGCCATAACCTTTCTCCCGTGGGTCGGGACGGCCGCCGCCAGGATGGCCGCCCGTAGCTGCCACTTCTCGTATAAGCACTATGATAGTCGATTTAGGGGTGATTGTCGCCAAGTCGATGGTCACGATGGTAAATCCCGGTTATAGATTTCCGACGCCACCATCGACGAGCAGTTCCGTGCCAACGACGAAGCTCGACTCATCCGATGCTAGAAACACCGCCGCCTTGGCGAGTTCCCAGGGTTTGCCCATCCGGCCGATCGGCACTAGCGCGCGTATCTGATCGCCAAGCGCCTTCTCGTCCGCTTCGGGCAGACCCAGCTTGCCCAAGGCCGGCGTCTCGGTCGGCCCGGGGCTGAGGCCATTGACGCGAATACCGCGCTCGATCATCTCACCCGAGAGGGTGCGCGCCAACGACAGGAGGCCAGCCTTGCTGGCGGCGTAGGCGCTACTCTGGGGCAGGCCGATATGGGCACTGACCGAACCGCACAGGATGATCGATGACGGGTTGGAGAACATCGGCAACAGGGCTTGGATCAAAAAGAACGGCCCCTTGAGATTGGTCTGCATCAGACGGTCATAGACCACCTCGTCCCAATCCTGCAGGGGCTGATGCATCACATCGCCGGCGTTGATGTTCAGTATGTCGAGCCGAGGCCAGCACTGCGCGAGTTCGGCGGCAAGCGCACGCTGATCGGCGAGGTTGCCGGCATCATTCCTGATCACCTGCGCCGATCCGCCCAGCTCGCGCTGCGCAGCTTCCAGCCCGGACGGGCTCCTGCCAGTGATTGCCACCGTCGCACCCTCGGCCAGGAACTGGCGCGCGGTTTCGAGACCGATGCCACTGGTTGCCCCGGTAATGAGGGCATATTTGCCTTTCAAGCGACCCATGATTTGCCTTCCCAAAGACGATGAGAATGGCATTGTCGACACGATAGTATGCTTTGTATAGTAGGCACCGAACGGGTACTAAAGGAAATAATTTCATGGCGCAGGCAAAAGCCATCGAGGTAACGCCAGTCGAAGGCGGAAATGGCACGACCGATCGTTGCCCGATGATCGATTTCGTCAATCTGGTTTCGGGAAAATGGGCCATTCCCATTCTTTATCGCCTGATCGTCACCGGTTGTCCGATCCGCTTCGGCGAGCTCCAGAGGGCCGTCGCACCGATTACGCAAAAGGAGCTCACGCGGCAGTTGCGCCTGTTCGAACATCGCGGTCTGGTCTATCGGAGGGTTTATGCCGAGATGCCGCCGCGCGTGGAGTATGAGATAACGCCGCTGGGTGGAACCTTGCGTGGCACGCTGGATTCGCTGGCCGACTGGATGCGTGTCAACGCATCCCACCTGATCACCTGACTAATCGTGCACGGATTGTTTGCCCTGCCCGGCTAAAGCCACGGGCGGTCACCGCGCGGCACCACACTTTGGCGCCGCGCGGCTGAGATGCGTGACAAAAGCTAGGCAGCGAAACGATCGATCACTTCGGCCAGCGGGACATGGCCAAGACAGGCACCCGAACCCGCCGGCTTTTCGCCACCCTCGATGGCCTGTGCGTAACGCACGGCCGGATCGGCTTCGATCCTGCCGCGCAACGCGGCCAGCTTGGGGTAGGTCGCGCTGTCGACCGCCTGGTGGAACTCCGCCCAGCGCGCCACGCCAATCAGCGTGGTATCGGCAAGCGTCAGCCGATCGCCGACCAGAAAGTCCGTGTCGGCGATCATCGCCTCGAGCTGGTCATGGCGGTTTGTAACGATCTTGCGGCCAAAGCCACGCAAGGTTGTCAGCAGCACCGGTTCCGCCGATTCCATTTCATATGCAGCCCAGAGAGGGGTGAAGGCGGCGGTGAAACCGGTGTTCACGAAAGCCATCAGCTGATGCATCCGGTCGCCCTCCGGCGAGCGAGGATCGAAGCTGATACGGCGTTGCGTGTCGCGGGCTTCGAGCCAGGCGGCAATCGCCATGGTCTCGGTGAGCACCCTGCCCTCGTCCGTGATCAACACCGGCGTTTCCTGACGGCCGTTGATGCTGGCATAGGCATCGTTCTTCATCTCAGAGAGCATGTCGACACGACACAGGCGGTAGCGTTGTTCGAGGCGTTCAAAAGCAGCGACAAGCCCCATCGAACTTCCCAGCGGGAAGCCGTAAAGGAGAATAGGTTCCATTTCTTTGTCTCTTCCATGATTTAGGGATCACGCTGCGCAGCGAAACTTGACCCTAAACGCTGGTCGCCCCATGTAAATTACGCACTATTCTGTAACCAGGTCCCCGCCATGAAAGATGTCGTCTCACGCTGCCCGATCGAGGAGACCATGCGTGTGCTCAGCGGTCGCTGGCCCACCTTGCTGCTCTACTACCTCAAGGACGGTACCAAGCGCTTCAGCGACCTGAGGCGTGACAATCCGACAGTGTCGCACCGCATCCTGGCGCTCGAACTACGCAAGCTGGAGGAAGCCGGGATTGTGCGGCGAACAGCGCATGCCGGCTATCCGCTACACGTGGATTACGACCTGACGGAGCCCGGTCTCAAGCTTGTGCCGCTCATCGACGCCCTGGGCGATTGGTGGGAAGATACCGAGGACGATCGGGCCAGCCGGGCTACATCGACGCCGGAAACCAAACTCGTGGCGGCGGAATAGCCGACCGGCGATCACCGCGCCGCCAAGAACTGCCGGCGAGAGCCCAGCGCTCCAAGCCGTTCATACATTAGATCCCGCAAGACCAAGGCGACCGGCTATGAGGCGCGCCATTGTGGTCGGCCAAACCGGACAAGGCACGGGCCATCCAGCACCAACTCCTGTAGCATAGCTCGCCAATCCCGATCACCTGACCCGCCGTTCGATCTCATTGCCCGATCAGATCGGCTTGACTATGCTGGATGGCTGTCGCTTTCGATTCTGACATGAATGAAGAGCCTACTTATCCTCTTGAAGTTTCTCCTGAGACTTTGCCATTTGATCGTCCCCAAGTTCCATATTGTGCATCGTTGCAATCAACCATTCATCATGATCCCGCGTCGCCACTACGCTGATTAATCCGCGCCGACGCGGCCATTCGTTTCCCATCGGATCGAGCGCGCCAGTCATGGACCACCGCAGGTCGAGCGTGGCAACATCAGGGCGAACAAGCTTGTTCCGCACGCTTTCGGCGGATAGATGGCTGTGCTTGAACATCTTCTCAAAAATTGGGGCATGGAACTGCTCGATCTTGTCACGTCCAGTCGCCTGCATACCGAAGACGTTTGTAAACTCGGCATCTGCCGCGAATACGGCGGCAAAGGCGCGAGCATCGTGACGATTCCAAGCTTCGATCAGCCTGTGCGCGACACTTTCCACCCCTTCAGTTCGGATGTTACCGGTAGCCATGCTGATCTCCTGTCATATAGTTCGGTTGCCATACTATATGGGCACCATATAAGTTTGGAAAGATGGATAATCAGCCATACACGCAGTCTCTGCTTCTCTATGCTTATCAATCGTCGGCGAGCGCTTTGGTCCAGGTTCTCCGGGAGAGCGGCCATTCGGCAATCAAGCCCAAACACGGCGCTG
Source organism: Mesorhizobium sp. M0074 (assembly GCF_040322975.1). Classification (NCBI taxonomy): domain Bacteria; kingdom Pseudomonadati; phylum Pseudomonadota; class Alphaproteobacteria; order Hyphomicrobiales; family Phyllobacteriaceae; genus Mesorhizobium; species Mesorhizobium sp. M0074. Next base: position 173,758 of record NZ_JAMYUM010000008.1, on the reverse strand, counting down.
TATTCGCCAACATCGACGCGGAGGGAACCCGACCCAGCGTCCTCGCAGAGCGTGCGGGCATTGGCAAAGCATCGATGGGTGAGTTGATCGATGAACTGGAGCGCCTCGGTTATGTTCGGCGCTCGCATGATCCGAACGACCGACGGGCCAAATTAATCGTTGCAACTAACGCGGCGCTTGCGGTGATCCGGACCGTCCACGATTTCAATCAGCGTCTCGAAGACCAATACCGGAGGCTGCTTGGTGCTCAGGCGTACGAATCGCTCCGGTCGTCACTGCAAGCGATATCCCCCAGAGAAAATTTGCAACCGAGGATACCTCGCCAGCGCTCGTCAAGCCGCAAAGATGGGGCAAAAGAAACTCTCGGTCCGTGAATGCCTGACTGGGTATCGAGCCCCTGGGCGTATCGAGCCCGAACAGCCGCCTGGGCGAATGCCGCCATCCGAGCAAGCCTGTTTCGATTGAGCAGTGAAATCAATCTGACACAGTGCCATCACGTCGAAACCATCATCACGCATTTTCACCGCCCTGCCCGGCAAAAGCCATGATCGCGGTTATGTCAGGCGGGCATGACCGTTACGAAAATCGAAAATTATGAGGCCCAACCAAGCCTAAGCAGGCGCGTGCTGCTCAAAGCTGCCGGCCTTGGCGCCCTTGCCGGGCTCACCGGATGCGCAACCGCCGTGCTGCCTACCGGCGAAAGCGCCGGTGTCTCTGCTTCCGCCGCCGGCACGCTGGCCGGCATCCGCGCTTCGGCGGGTCTCGGGCCGCTTGTCCCCGATGCGCCGCTCGAGCAGGCGGCGCTCCAGCAGGCCGGCTATATGGCGCGCGGCGGCCGAATGAACCACACCACCGGCTGGGGCAAGGACTTTGCCTCGCGCGTCAAAGACAATGGCATTGCCGGCGCTGCCGCCGAAAACATCGCCGAAGGCCGCTTCGACCAGCAGAAGCTGTTTGATATCTGGGTGCATTCGCCAGGCCACCGCCGCAACATGCTCGACCCGCGCTTCACCCGCTTCGGCCTCGCCTATGTGCGCGACGGCCGCGACAGCACGCTTCGCTATTGGTGCCTTGTGCTCGGTAGATAATTTCCGCCATTTGGTCGGCGGAAGCCTGCAGGATGGCCGACCCGTCAGTCTTTGCGGCCGCCGCCGAGCAATTCCTCGACGTCCTGCGCACAAACCGGCCTGCTGAAATGATAGCCCTGCATTTCGTCGCAATTGTTCCTGCGCAGGAAAGCCACCTGATCATCTGTCTCAACGCCCTCGGCGATGACCCTCAGGTTGAGATTTTGCCCCAATGAAATCACCGCGCTGGCCACAGCCTGATCGTTCTCGTCGGCGGCGAGATCCTTGATGAAGGACTTGTCGATCTTCAGCCGCGCCACGGGAAAGGTCTTGAGTGCGCTGAGGCTGGAATAGCCGGTGCCGAAATCATCGATCGAGATCTGGACACCCAGGCTTTGCAGGGCGTTCATGGTGGCGACCGCCAGCTCGATATCCTGCATGATAAGGCTCTCGGTCACCTCCAGCTCGAGATACCTGGCCTCCAGGCCGCTGTCCTTCAGCGCGCTGACGATGCGATCGATCAGGTTGCGCTCCCTGAATTGCCGCGCCGACACATTCACGCAAACGGTCAAGGGCGGCAGTCCTGCGTCTTGCCAGGCTTTGTTCTGCCGGCACGCCTCATGCAGAACCCAGTCGCCGATCGATACGATCAGACCTGTCTCCTCGGCGGTCGGGATGAACATCGTCGGCATTACCGTGCCAAGCGTTGGGTGGTTCCAGCGTATCAGCGCCTCGACCGCAAAAACCCGACCTGACCGAAGGTCCACCTGCGGTTGGTAGAGCAGCGTGAATTCCGAACGCGCCAAGGCGTTTCGCAACTCTTCCTGAAGCACGAATTTTTCATGCGCCCTGGTGTTGAACTCCGGAGCGTAAAACTGGAAATTATCGCGGCCGAACTCCTTGGCGCGATACATGGCCGCATCGGCATTTGCCAGCAGCGTATCGGGATCCGTTCCATCCTTGGGATAGTTGGCAATGCCGATACTGGCCGTCGCCCGCACAAGATGCGCTCCGAGCCGAACCGGCTCGGCGAGTGCAGCCCTGAGCTTTTGCAAGGTCTCGGAAACGAGATCGACGTTCGCCGGCTGGTCGAAAAGCACGACGACGAATTCGTCGCCGCCAAGTCGCACGACGGTATCGGTCGCCCGGACGCAGTCGACCATGCGACTTGCGACGATTTTCAGGAGCTCGTCGCCGGCATTGTGGCCGAGCGTGTCGTTGACGAATTTGAAATTGTCCAGATCGATGAACACCACCGTCACCCAGCGATCGTATCGCTGGGCGTACAAGACCGCCTGTGAAAGCCGGTCCTCCAACAAGGCGCGATTGGGAAGCCCGGTCAGCACGTCATGATTGGCCATGAAGTGGATCCGGTCTTCGGCCTGTTTGCGTTCGATGGCGATTCCGGCGATGCGCGTGGTGAAATCGATGAGGCGAGTCTCGGCCTCGGTCGGTTCGCGCACCGTCATAGAATACATCGCAAAAACGCCGAGCACGGCGCCCTGATGCGACAGGATCGGCGTCGACCAGCATGAACGTAAACCGTGTGGTCGCGCGAGTTCGCGATAGTCCTGCCAAAGCGGATCCTGCATGATGTCAGCGACAATCACCGGCTCGCGCCGATAGACTGCGGTACCGCAAGACCCTGCCCTTGGGCCTACCGCGGCGCCGTCGACGGCGTCGGTGTAGTCTCTCGCCAGGCTCGGCGCGGCGGCGTGGCGTAAGTGGCTGCCATCCTTGTCGAGCAGCAAGACCGAACCGAATATCCCCGCCAGTTGGGACTCGACCAGACGCATGAGCCGCTCGAGCACGTCTTCGAGGGGAGCGCTCTTTGCGATCATCTCGAGGATATGCGCCTGCCCGTCGCGAAGAATTTCGGCCTGCTTGCGCGCAGTGATGTCGCGGGCAATGCCGACGAGGCCGAAAATGTTGTTCTGAACGTTGCGCAACGGCAGTTTCGTAGACAGGAACCATTTGCCGGTGCCTGACGCATCGACGACGAACTCCTCCTCGTCGATCATCGGCTGTCCGTCGCGCATCAGTTGCTGCTCGATGAGGCGAAATTTCTGCGCAAGATCCGGCGCGTGAAGGTCGAAGTCGCTCAGACCGATCATGTCGCTCGTGCTGTCTCGACCGCTGTCGGACGCAATGGCTCGGTTGGCGACGACGAAGCGGCTTTCGGTGTCCTTCACCCACATGTAGTCAGGCACCAGGTCGATCAGCGTCTGCAAGGAGATACGCTCGTCGACGACCAAGCGGTTGGCGCTGAGCTCGCTGATGTCCTCATGCGTGGCCACCCAGCCGCCGTCAGGCATCGGCTGATGGCAGACCTGAATTGTCCGGCCATCGGCGAGCTCCGCTGTCCAGTTCCCCGAAGCCGTGCCCGAATTGACTGCCCGGGCCAACGCCAGATAAGCGTCCGCATTCATTGCCGAGGTTCCGACAGCGACGCGCCGCTCGACGATTTCGCGCAGCGCCGCACCCGGCTGCAATTGCTCCGGTGCAAGGCGATAGATTTCCGCATAGCGTCGATTGCACAGGATCAGCCGTTCATCGGCATCAAAGAAACAGATGCCTTGCGAGATGTTCTCTATCGCGGTCTGGAACCGCAGTGCCTGGTCCTGAAGTGCCGCAATCGTGGCGCGAAGCTCGCGCTCGAGGGCCTCATATGAGGCAGTCGCCAGTTGTGCCAGCGTCGTCAAATTTGCGGATTCGGGCGCGTCGGCGGTTTGCCTGGATGACTTCGTGGCCAAACACAATTCCTCCCGCTGATGCTTGAGGCAGGCAAAGGAGGCTCGCCTTCAACCCAAAAGCGACTGCATATTGGTCCGGATATACTAATGGCAGGTGAACCTGGCTCAACGCCGACGCTACCGGCACAGGCAACGGAAGCCGTGAGCCGGTCGCGGTGCCGGAGCCGTGAGACTTAGTCCATATGCGCGGCAGGCGCGCCACCGGCGGGCGGCGCAGCCTTTGGCTTGCGCAGCAGGAAAACAAAGGGGACAGCAAGCAGTGTCATCATCATCAGCAGCTTGAAGTCATTGACGTAGGAGATCATCATCGCCTGGATATTGACCATGCGATCCATCAGCGACAGCGCCGTCGGATCGCCGCCCGCCGCTGCCGGCGATGCCGCCCAGAGGTTGGGATTGAACGGATTGATATAGGCCGAGAGCTCGGCGTGGTTGATCTGCGTGTTGCGTACCAGCAGAACCGTCACCACCGATACGCCGATCGACGAGCCAAGATTGCGCACCAGGCTGAACAGCGCCGTTGCATCGGTGCGGAAGCGTGCGTCGAGCGTGGCGAAAGCCACGGTGGACAGCGGCACGAACACCATTCCCATTCCAAGGCCCTGGATCACGCCGGAACTGAGGATAAGCCAGTTGTCCATCTGCGGCGAAAAGCTCGACATCGTGTAGAGCGATTGCGCGGTCAGCAGGAAGCCGATGACGACGAGGATCCTGGCATCGATCCTGTGCATGATCCGCCCGACGAACAGCATCGCGATCATCGTGCCGACACCGCGCGGCCCCAGGACGATGCCTATGGTGAGGGTCGGATAACCGAAGATGGTCGACAGCATTGGCGGCAGCAGCGACATGCTCGCCAGGATGAGCACGCCCATGACAAAGATGAACGCCAGCCCGGTGACGAAATTGCGATCGAGGAAGATCTTGGGGTCGATAAAGGGGTGCTCCGCCGTCAACGTATGTATGGTGAATACCCAGAAGCCGGTGATGGAAAGACCAAGCTCGATCCATATCTCGATCGAGGAAAACCAGTCGACCTCGCCGCCGCGATCGAGCATCAGCTGCAGCGCGCCGACACCGAGCGAGAGCATGGTGAAGCCGAAGAAATCGAAGCTGCGCACCCGACGGGCGACGCTGGGAAGATATGCGGCCATGCCAAGGAAGGCGATGATGCCGACCGGCAGGTTGATGAAGAACACCCAGCGCCAGTTGAAATTCTCGGTCAGCCAGCCACCCAGCGTCGGGCCAAGGATTGGTCCCAGCATGATGCCCGCGCCCCAGATAGCCATGGCCTGGCCGTGGCGTTCCCTGGGGTTGATGTCGAGCAGGAAGGTCTGCGACAGCGGCACGATGGCCGCGCCGAACACGCCTTGCATGAGCCGGAACAAAACGATGGTCTCAAGGCTCCAGGCGATGCCGCACAGCATTGAAAAGACGGTGAAACCGACCACGGCCGTCAGGAACAGCTCCTTGCGACCGAAGCGGTCGGCCAGCCAGCCGGTCACCGGCGTCATGATCGCGGCGGCAACGATGTAGGAGGTCAACACCCAGTTGATGTTGTCGGGGGAGGCGCCGAGATCGCCGGTCATGGTCGGCAGCGCAACGTTGGCGATCGTCGTGTCGAGCGCCTGCATGATCGTCGCAAGCATGAGCGCAACTGTGATCAGGCCGCGGTGCGGTACTTCGCGAAAGGGTTCTGGGCTGCTCATGACGTAAAACTTCCAGCAGGTAACAAAAACGTGTACATTAGGTTTCCGGACGGCGAGGCCCCGCTGTAGAGAGACCCTCATCGCGGTGGGACGCGAGCATCGATGTGGGGGTTACATCGACTGAGTGTCTCGACAAAGCGGGCGCCTGCCGCCCGGAAACCTGAGGACCGAAGATCCTGCGCGGCGTTGTCTGCTCAGGCAGGCTACAGCGCAGCCCGTCTACGCATTCAACTTTTCCTGCGCCTCCCTCGGACCAATCCTGCATCCATCTCGCTGTTTGCTATGCGGCCGCTACCAGGCCTCTTTACCTGGCCTCGCCTGCCGTGGCGCGGCGGAAAATGCTCGGCAGCCCGCGGGAAACGCCGGTGTCCACCGTGACGGTCGCGCTCATGCCGGTGCGCAGCGCCGCCTTGGCGTCGGCATCGGTCAATTCCAGGCGGACCGGAATGCGCTGCGTGACCTTGACCCAGTTGCCGGTAGCGTTCTGCGCGGGCAGCAGCGAGAACTCGGCGCCGGTGCCGGCGCCGATCGCCTTGACGGTGGCTTCGAACGTCTTGCCCGGATAAGTATCGACCATGATTTCGGCCTTCTGGCCGGGTTTCATGTTGGTGAGCTGGGTTTCCTTGAAATTGGCGTCGACCCAGGTGTCGCCGGTCTCAACCAGCGAAAACAGCGGCGTGCCCGAACCGACATACTGGCCGACCTTGAACGAAGCGGCCTGGCTGATGATGCCGTCGGCAGGTGCCTTGACCGTGGTCTGGACCAGATCGTAGGCCGCCTTGTCGCGTGCGGCGAGCGCCGCCATTACCGTTGGATGCTTGTCGGTCTCGATGTCGGGATTGCCGCCAAGTGCCGCCTTGGCGCTGGCGATCCCTTGCTGGGCCACGGCCAGCTGCTGCTTCGCCTTGTCGAGGTCGTTCTTGGCTTCGTCCAGAGACGACTTGGCGTTGATGCCCTTGCGGGCAAGGTCGGCGGCGCGGTCATATTGCGACTGCGCGTACTGGACCTGGCTTTCGTCGGACTTCTCCTGCGCCAGCGCCTGGCTGTAGGCCGCACGCAGCTGCTCGACATTGAGCCGTGCGCCAGCCACCGCCGCGTCGGCCTGGGCCAATGCGATCCGGTAGGGCTCGGGATCGATAGCGAACAACACGTCGCCCTGCTTGACAGACTGGTTGTCGAAAATGTCGACCTGAACGATGCGGCCCGCCGTATCGGCGGCTATCGACACCTTGGCCTGCTGCAGATTGGCGTTCTCGGTCTCCTGATAGCGGCCGCCGGTCACCCAGACATAGCTGCCGCCGGCGATCAACGCAGCGGGCAGCACAAACATCAAAAGGAAGCGGCCGGCACGGCGCTTCTTCTTCGGCGCCACCGGCGCCGGAGCTATCTGCGGAGCGACCGTTACCGGAGCTGCCGCCGGCTTCGCGGGAGCTTCCATCTCCAGCTTGGCCGCATTCTCATCTAGTTTGGCTACCGCGTTCATGCTGCTGCGCCTTCCGTATTCTTCACTTTTTCCGAGGGCGGCGTCTCACCATCTGCAAGATTCTGCACCATTGTCTCCAGCGCCCTGACCAGGACGTGGCGATCTTCCGGCGAAACGCCAACGAGCGATTCCTCATAAACCTCGCCGGCAAGGCTCTTGACGTGGGTGTAGGCCGCGTTGGCCTTGGCGGTCGGGAAAATCATGCGCACTCGCCTGTCGGTTGCGTCGGGACGGCGCTCGATCCAGCCGCCCTCCTCCATGCGATCGACAAGACGCGAGACGCTGATCGGCTCGATTTCGAGAAGCTCGGCAAGCCGCGCCTGCGCGACACCCGCCTCCTTGGCGACACGTACCAGAAGCCGCCATTGCGCCGAAGAAAGGCCGAAACCACTGGCGCGCGCCTCGAAGCGCTTGCGCATCAGGCGCTGCACGTCGTGGATCAAAAAGCCCAATCTGTCGATGCCGTCGGAAACCATGAGCGACATATATAATAAGCGTGCTCATAATTCAAGGAGCCGGATTGTGCCAGAAGCCGGCATGTGTGCATGGCAGTCGGTGCAGGGCGATCGTGGTTAGCAATTTATTACGCCGGGCGCTTGTGACGAGCATGCAGAAGATCGGCGTTCAGATGCTCAGACTATCGATCTCATCCAGGCGGAAAACGCTTCGATATGCGCTTGTCGGGGGTGATTGGCTACGCAGGCAAGGTAAAAGCCATAGCCTGGCAGACAGAGATCATGTGCCTTGACTAGCCTGCCAGCCTCGAGTTCGCCACTGACGACCACATCGCTGCAGATAGCGATACCTTGGCCTGCCGCTACCGCGTCAATCGCGTGCAGCTCTTCACGGAAGCTTAGGTCCCATGCCTGGTTGGCATTGGGGATGCTGGGATCGATCGAGCGTGCGATCGCCAGCCATCGTTGCCAAGTCGGCGCTTCCGGGTCGCGGTTCGTCCAATTGAAATGGATGAGTGGGTATTGCAGCAGATCGGCGGCGCGCTCGATCTGTCGGTCGCCTCCTGCGAACAGCTCCGGGCTGCATACCGGAAAGAATGCGTCCCGAAAAATTTCCTGCGCGGGAACATCCCGCGGCATCCTGCGCGCATAGCGGATCGCGACGTCGGCGTCACCGGCTCGCAGGTCCAGAACGGCGTCTGTCCCGATGATCTCCAGTGGAATGTTCGGATGCTGTTCGCGCCACTTCGACAGGCGCGGAACCAGCCATCGGCTGGCAAATGCATTTGGGCTCGTCACGCGCAACGGGCGTTGGCCAACTCCGGCCGAGGCTGATGCTATTGCCAGCGAAAGCGTCGAAGCCGCTGCAAATTACCGGGAATAGCCGTTCGCCCACGCCTGTGAGCACGAGCGGTCGTGGGCGCCGCCGGAACAGCAGTTGCCCACAGACCTCCTCCAGCAATCGAATCTGGTGGCTGATGGCCGTTGGCGTCACTCCGAGTTCCGTCGCGGCCTTCCTGAAGCTCATCAGCCTGGCAGCGGCTTCGAAGGCGCGAAGCGACCCGAGCGGCGGAAGTTTTCTCATCCAGGCAGTTTAGATGAATTTAGCTCATCCAGCGACTGAGATATTCGATTTTGCAGCGAATGGCGCCGCATGAGATCATTATGATCCGGTGAACGACAGCGTCCTGTCCAACCGTGCTGGATCACGAAGGGTATCCCTCGATGAGCATGTTCAAGCTTATAGACGGTTCCGAGCCGACGTTGCAGGCGCCAGATATCGCCCGGCTCAGGCAGGCGATTCGCGGCGATCTGATCCTTCCGGACGACCCTGGCTATGACCAGGCGCGCAGAGTTTGGAATGGCATGGTCGATAAGAGGCCGGCGGCTGTCTTCTATTGCGCCGAATCCAGCGATGTCGTCACGGCCGTCAACTTCGCCCGATCGCAAGGCTTCCTCGTCGCCGTCCGCGGCGGTGGTCATAACGTCGCCGGCAGTTCGGTATGCGACGGCGGCTTGGTGATCGATGTGTCACGCATGAAGCGGATCGAAGTCGACCCGATCCGCCGTGTTGCGCGCGCAGAAGCCGGCCTAAACCTGGGCGAGTTCGACGCAGCCACACAGGCCCATGGTCTTGCGACGACCATGGGTGTCAATGCGGATACCGGCATAGCCGGACTGACACTCGGCGGCGGGTTCGGCAAGCTTGGCCGCAAACATGGACTGAGCTGCGACAACCTTGTCGCTGTCGAAATCGTGACGGCGGACGGCCGGTTGGTCACGGCAAACGCGGCCGAAAATGCAGATTTGTTCTGGGGCATTCGGGGCGGCGGCGGCAATTTCGGAATAGTCACCACCTTCGAATACAAGCTCCATCCCGTGGGTCCGCTCCTCATCGCGGGATCGATGCTATACCGCTACGAAGAGGCACGCGAAGCGATGCGGTTCTATCGTGCGTTCTCGAGCGGCGCCCCGGATGAGCTGAGCCTGGATGCAGCACTTGTGACGGCGCCCTCGGGCGAACGCTTCTTCAGCATATCGGCGTGCTACATCGGCCCACTCGACGAAGGCCAGCAAATCATTCAACCTCTGAGAGAGTATGGCACGCCAGTTGAGCGCCGGATTGCTCCTGTCCCCTATCTTCAAATCCAATCGGCCGGGGACAGCCTCTTTCCGCGCGGGCGGCGCTACTACTGGAAGGCGCAGTTCATGCGCGAAATCACAGATCAGGCGATCGATACCATGCTTGCGGCTTACATGACTGCACCCAGCGAATCGCTTCTAGTCCTGCAGCAGGTTGGCGGCGCCATCTCGCGAGTACCGATGGACGGAACGCCCTACGCCAACAGAGATGCACTTTACGATTGCTTCCCGATATCGATCTGGGACAATCCGTCTGACGACGAAACGCACATCCGATGGGCGCGCGACCTGTGGGATGCAATGAGACCGTTCTCGACCGGCGGCGTCTACGCCAATAATCTCGGCGAAGAGGGCACTGATCGGGTTCTGGCGGCTTACGGCGAGAATTATCCGAGGTTGGCCGCACTAAAGAACAAGTATGATCCCACCAATTTCTTTCGCTTGAACCAAAACATTAAGCCTGCGACCTGAGCGACCGCCCCAGGCCGATGCTCGAAATTCTGCGGCGCTGCTACAGCTCCAAATTCCAGTTCTGGCCGACCAGATCCTTGCCGAAGGAATGGTGGCGCTCCTCGTTGGTCAATTTAAAGCCCGCAGCCTCATAGATGTGGCGAGCGGCGGCGAGCACGTCGTTGGTCCACAGCGTCAGTGTCCTGTAGCCCCTGGCGCGGCAAAAGCCGACACATTCCTCGACCAGCCGCTTGCCGATGCCGAGGCCGCGCGCCGACGGCTCGACATAGAGCAGGCGCAACTTCGCCACCGCGTCCGACTGGCGCACGACGAAGACCGAGCCGACGACCTCCCCTTCCCGCTCGGCGATCCAGCTGCGTTCCCATTTCGGATCGAAGGATTTGACGAAGGCACCGAGGATTTCGGCGACCAGCGCTTCATAGGTTTCGTCCCAGCCATATTCCTGCGCGTAGAGCAGGCCCTGGCGATGAATGATCCAGCCGATGTCGCCGACTTGCAGGGGCCGCAGCATATAGGGAATTTTGGGTTCGGCGCTTCCGCCCAGCAAACGCTGCACCGTCTGCATGGCCTTGACCAGCCTGTCCTGTTCGGGAACTGGAAGCCGTTCGAGCAAAGCCGCGACCTGGTCGTGCGAACCCTGGTTCAGCGGCGCGAAGGCCTGCCGCCCGGCCTTGGTCAGCGCGATCGATGAGCGCCGCGCATCCGCCTCGATCGTGGCGCGCTCGACCAGATCACGCTCCTCGAACTTCTTCAGCAGCCGGCTGAGATAACCGGCATCGAGGCCGAGATCGCGCGCAAGGTCGGTGGCGGTCAGGCCATCGCGATGCGCCAGCTCATAGAGCACCCGCGCCTCGGTCAGCGAGAAGGTGCTTTTCAGCAGCCCTTCGTCGAGCAGCCCGATCTGGCGGGTGTAGAAGCGGTTGAAGGCCCGCACCGCGTCGATCCGCTCCTTGCCTGGGTGATGATGAATGGTCATGGCATCCTCCTCCCGGCAAGATCAGCGATTTAGTTGACTTGGTCAAGTATCCGTTTGAAGCAATTGTCCTGATTATGCCCAGCGGGCGCCTTGACTCGCACGAGCTGCCAGCCTATTTCAGCGCCACGTTAGCACTCCCCCAAGATGAGTGCTAACCACATGTCCGGCGCCGCCGGACGGAGGAACTGTTCTCACCATTCTCATCGAGGAATAAAAAATGGCAAAGTCGAAGTTCCGCCCGCTTCATGACCGCGTGGTCGTTCGTCGGGTCGAATCCGAATCCAAGACCGCGGGCGGGATCATCATCCCCGATACGGCTAAGGAAAAGCCGCAGGAAGGCGAGATCATCGCCGTCGGTTCCGGCGCCCGCGACGAAGCCGGCAAGCTCGTCCCGCTGGACGTCAAGGCCGGTGACCGCATCCTGTTCGGCAAGTGGTCGGGCACCGAAGTCAAGCTCAATGGCGAAGACCTTCTGATCATGAAGGAATCCGACATCATGGGCATCATCGGCTGAATATCGGCCTCACCCTCGTTTAAATCTTCGGGCTCAATCCAAGCCCCTGCCAGGAGCTAAAAATGGCTGCCAAAGACGTAAAATTCTCCCGCGACGCTCGTGAGCGCATGCTGCGCGGCGTCAACATCCTCGCCGACGCGGTGAAGGTCACGCTCGGCCCCAAGGGCCGCAACGTCGTCATCGACAAGTCGTTCGGCGCACCGCGCATCACCAAGGACGGCGTCACCGTCGCCAAGGAAATCGAGCTTGAGGACAAGTTCGAAAACATGGGCGCGCAGATGGTCCGCGAAGTTGCTTCGAAGACCAACGACATCGCCGGCGACGGCACCACCACCGCGACCGTTCTGGCACAATCGATCGTCCAGGAAGGCCACAAGTCGGTTGCCGCCGGCATGAACCCGATGGACCTCAAGCGCGGCATCGACCTCGCCGTCGCCGACGTCGTCGCGACGCTGATCAAGAACGCCAAGAAGATCAAGACCTCGGAAGAGGTTGCCCAGGTCGGCACTATCGCCGGCAATGGCGACGTGTCGGTCGGCTCGATGATCGCGGAAGCGATGCAGAAGGTCGGCAATGAGGGCGTCATCACCGTCGAGGAAGCAAAGACCGCCGAGACCGAGCTTGAAGTCGTTGAAGGCATGCAGTTCGACCGCGGCTATCTCTCGCCCTACTTCGTCACCAACGCCGAGAAGATGGTTGCGGATCTGGAAGACGCCTACATTCTTCTCCACGAGAAGAAGCTCTCCAACCTGCAGGCCATGCTGCCGATCCTCGAGGCCGTCGTGCAGACCTCGAAGCCGCTGGTCATCATCTCGGAAGATGTCGAAGGCGAGGCCCTGGCCACGCTGGTCGTCAACAAGCTGCGTGGCGGCCTGAAGATCGCTGCCGTCAAGGCGCCGGGCTTCGGTGATCGCCGCAAGGCCATGCTGGAAGACATCGCCATCCTCACCGGTGGCCAGGTCATTTCCGAAGACCTCGGCATCAAGCTCGAGAATGTCGGCCTGAACATGCTCGGCCGCGCCAAGAAGGTGTCGATCTCCAAGGAGAACACCACCATCGTCGACGGCGCCGGCAAGAAGGCCGAAATCCAGGGCCGCGTCGCCCAGATCAAGCAGCAGATCGAGGAGACCACCTCGGACTACGACAAGGAGAAGCTGCAGGAACGTCTCGCCAAGCTGGCGGGCGGCGTTGCCGTCATCCGCGTCGGCGGTGCGACCGAAGTGGAAGTCAAGGAAAAGAAGGACCGCGTCGATGACGCCCTCAACGCGACCCGCGCGGCCGTCGAAGAAGGCATCGTTCCCGGCGGCGGCGTCGCACTGCTGCGCGCTTCGCTGAGCATCAAGGCAACCGGCGCCAACTCCGACCAGGCCGCCGGCATCAACATCGTGCGCCGCGCGCTGCAGGCTCCGGCCCGCCAGATCGCGGCCAACGCCGGTGCGGAAGCATCGATCGTTGCCGGCAAGATCCTTGAGAACAAGGGGGCAACCTTCGGCTACAACGCCCAGACCGGCGAATATGGCGACATGATCGCCATGGGTATCGTCGATCCGGTCAAGGTTGTGCGCACGGCTCTGCAGGACGCGGCCTCGGTCGCCGGCCTGCTGGTCACCACCGAAGCCATGATCGCGGAGGCTCCGAAGAAGGAGTCGGCTGGCGGCGGCATGCCTGGCGGCATGGGCGGCGGCGGCATGGGCGGCATGGGCGGCATGGACTTCTAATCCAGCCAATCTCGCAAGCTTACGGAAAGGGCGGCAGCGATGCCGCCCTTTTTCGTTGATGTGGCGGAGATTGAGAGGCCGTCCGATCTCAAGTAAGCAGGCGCATATCCCGCAGGACGCGTCTGTTCGGCCACCATGCCGTTACTTCCAGGCGTCGCGGCGGCGCAGAACATCAATCGTCGAGCTGCAGCCTTGGCCCTTTTGGCGGAACGCCGCGCCGCCTTCGATGCGATGAAGGCATAAACGTCAATGCACCGCTGCGGTGGCACTCTTGGCCGGCAATGCCCCCTCAATCAGCGCCGCGACCTCATCGGCTACCGCCAGCACCGGGGCGCGGTCGTGGGTGGCGCGTGCGATCACCATCAGTCCTTCAAGCGATGATTCGACCAGCAATGCCAGCGCGTGCGCGCGCCGTTCGGGCACCCCTGCCCTGACGAAGGCCGCCCTGAGCAAGCCTATCCATTGCTCGAAGGCGGACCGGCACAACTCGGCCAGTTCCGGCATGTCGATCGGCGAGTCCAACACCACGGGTGCGATCGGGCAACCGAGCGTGAACCGATTGTCTTCCAGCATGCGCGCGACCGACTGGTAGATGTGGTGGACAGCCACCGCCGGGTCCTTTTCGGCAGCGAGCGCGGCGTCCAGCCTCTGCGTCACATCGGCGACGCTGTCGCGCGTCACTTCGATGACCAGCTGATCCTTGCCGCCCGGAAAGTGAAAGTAGAGCGAACCTCTCGGTGCGCCTGAGGCGCTCAAAATATCGTTGAGCGACGTGCCGTGGTAGCCGCGCTGCCTCAGCAGCAGCCCGGTCGTCTCGAGTATGCGGGTGCGGGTGTCGTTCGCCATGTCAACCTCTGTCAGGAGTGAGCATTATAGGCCTTGCATCGAATATGACAATCGGTCTATATAATATGTAGATCAGTCTACATATGCGAGAGGCAGATGCGCAGTTGTCGTCTTGAAGGAACCCGCGGGATCAAGTGCCTGGTGATGCGCGACGAGGCGCAGCCGACGCCGAAGCCGCACGAGATCGTCGTGCGTGTCCGCGCCACCTCGCTCAACCGCCGCGATATGATGATCCTCAACGGCACCTACCCGCTGGCGCCGCGCCAAGGCGTTATCCCGCTGAGCGACGGTGCCGGCGAAGTCGTTGCCGTCGGCGAGGCCGTCACCCGCTTTGCCGTCGGCGACCGCGTCACCGGCAGTTATTTTGCGCGCTGGATCGACGGCCGCATCAATGCCGGTCTGATCGACCAGCTTGGCTGCACGCTGGACGGGATGCTGGCCGAATACGCCGTGCTCGACGAGCAATGGGCGGTGCGGCTTCCCGATCATCTCGACTGGCAACAAGCGGCGACACTAACCTGCGCCGGCCTGACCGCCTGGAATGCCGTGACGGCGGCCGAAATGCCGAAGCCCGGCCAATGGGTTCTTGTCATCGGTTCAGGTGGCGTCGCGCTATTTGCGCTGCAATTCGCCAAGCTGCTCGGCTGCCGTGTCGTGGCAGTCAGCTCGCGCAACGAGAAGCTGGACCGGCTGCAGGCGCTGGGCGCCGACCTCGTCGTCTCGACCGCCGACATGCCGGAATGGGGTGCTGCGGTGCGCGAGCAGACCGGCGGCATCGACCTCGTCGTCGAGACCGGCGGCCCGCCGACCTTCGCGCAATCGATGATCGCCTGCGCGCTTTACGGGCGCATCGTGCTTCTCACCATACAGAATGCGAAAGGCGGGACGGTGCAGATCCCCGGCCCGGTCTACCAGCGCAGCCTCGCCACCATCAGCCGCCTGTTCGTCGGCAATCGCACCAATCTCGAAGCCATGCTGCGCGCCATCTCGGTGCATCGGCTTAGGCCTGTCATCGACAAGGTGTTCGCCTTCGACGAGGCCAACGACGCCTACCGCTATTTCCAGCAAGGCGACGTCTTCGGGAAAGTGGTCGTCGACAGCGCCTGACTGGTCCGCCCCAAAATCTGATCGACCCCTCAAATCAAAGGAGAGACACAATGACCATTCGTGAAGCAGAGGCCCAATGGCAGGGATCGTTGAAGGAAGGTTCGGGCCGGCTGAAGCTCGGCAGCGGCGTCTTCGAAGGCGCCTACTCGTTCCCGTCGCGTTTCGAGAACGGTCCCGGCACCAATCCCGAGGAATTGATTGCGGCGGCGCATACCGGCTGCTTCTCGATGGCGCTGAGCGCCGTCCTCGGCCGCGAAGGTTACACTCCCGCGCGCATCCACACGATCGCGAAAGCGCATCTCGGCGCCACCGCGGCCGGACCGACGCTGACCCGTATCGAGCTGGAGACCGAGGCAAGCGTCGCCGGGCTGGCGGCGGGGGAGTTCGAGCGGCTGGCGCAGACGGCCAAGGAGAGCTGCCTCGTGTCGCGGGCGCTGGCCGGCGTCGCAGTGATCACGCTCAAGGCCCGCCTCATCGAAACCGCTACCGATCACTGAAGGGAAGGAATATCCAATGACACAGGAACTCGTCATCGACATCGCCGCAGCCAAACGCTCCGCCGAAACGGCCGAGATCATGCGGCGCTACAACGACGTCTTCCAGCGCCACGACCCGTCGGCGCTCGACGATCTGGTGGCGGAAGATTGCGTGATCGAGAACACCACGCCGGCCCCGGACGGCGCCCGCCGCATCGGCAAGGGCGCCTGCGTCGAACTGTGGTCGGCGATCGCGACCGGACCCGGCACGCGCTTCGACATCGAAGAAACTTTCGTCGCCGGCGACCGGGCGACGATCCGCTGGCGCTACTGGATGGCCGACGGCAATTCGCTGCGCGGCGTCAACCTGATGCGCGTGGCGGACGGGCAGATCGTCGAGGCCATGGGCTACGTGAAGGGTTAGGTTGGCGCTGCCCGCGATCTTCCTGTCTACCGGTCCGCCAGCGCCAGTTTGGCGCCGAGCATGACAAAGGCTCCGGCGAAGGTACGGCGCATCCAGGTCAGCACCTTTGGCCGCGACACGACATGGCTGCGGATCGACGCAGCAAAAATGCCATAGCCGACAAAGACCACGAAGGTGAGCAGCATGAAGATGCTGCTGAGCTCCAGCATTTTCGACAGCGCATGCGGTTCGGTGGTGCTGACGAATTGCGGCAGGAAGGCAAAGAAGAAGATCGACAGCTTCGGATTGAGGATGTTGATGAGGATGCCCGAAGTGATCACTTTGCCGGCCGAGCGCGGCGCGACATTTTCTTCGACGCTCAGGCCGCCCTTCTCCTTCAGCGTGTTCCAGGCCATGTAGAGAAGATAGGCGACGCCGAGATATTTCAGCGTCTCGAAGGCGACGGCACTGGTATGCAGCAGTGCCGCGAGGCCGGTGATGGCGGCCGCCATGTGCGGAATGATGCCGAGCGTGCAGCCGAAAGCGGCAATGATGCTGGCGCGCGCACCACGCGAAAGCCCGGCGCTCAGCGTATAGAGAACGCCGGTACCGGGCGAAGCCACGACAATCAGCGACGTCAACAGAAATTCGATGCTCACGGATGGTCTCCCGGTGCTGGCCCTGCCGCCGGCAGCGTAATCAGCGAAACGTGCGGGCACAAGTCAGCCTGAGAGCCTATGCGCATTCAGACCATGCTGTTGGCGTGCAGCTTGCTATCGGCTATAGGCTGCCGAACTTCCCAGTGTTCGACCAGCTTGCTGTCCTTCAGCCTGAAAATGTCGACAATGGCTAGGCCCTCCTCCTCCGGTTCGCGTTTTGCGTGCATGTGCACGATGACGAAATCCCCTTCGGCAAAAATCCGCTTCACCTCTCCCTTCACGAGGGGAAATGACTGTTTGAGCTGCTGCAGATAGGCTTTGAAGCCTTCCGCACCATCCGCAATGTTCGGATTGTGTTGGATGTAGCGTTCGCCAAAATGCATCGAAGCAGCTTCGATGTTGCCTTGGTTTACTGCTTTGTCGATGAAGTCCAGGACGATCGCCTTGTTGGTGTCGAGCAAATTATGGGTCTTGGCTGGAACTGGATTTGATGGTTCGTCACGCACGTTTTTGCTCCTTCAGGTGCCTGCTTCTGCCTGTTGTGGACAGGAGCGTCCGCAGGCCCGGCCGACATTGCCAATATAATCAGCCACGCTTGTGAGATGGTCGATATGCTATTCGCCTGGATTCTTATCCAATCGTCTAATATCGTCTGGTTCATTGTCGGAGGATGGTTCTCATGGACGCCTTGTCCGAACTTCTTGCTTCGCTGCGATTTGGCAGCGCCATGATCGGCAGCGCGACCCTGCATCGGCCATGGGGTATTTCGGTGGATCCGACAAGGAATGCCGCCATCCACGTCATACAGAACGGCGAATGCTGGTTGCGGCTGACTGGTCAAAAAGAGCCGATCCGCTTAGGCGAGGGAGATGTCATCCTTGTCGCGAGCGGTATCGGGCATGCCCTTTGCAATCCGGCGGATGCACCGACGGCATCGATATCCGCCGTCCTTTCCGCAAATCGGAGCGGACTGGAACCGAAAAGCGAGAGCGACGCGACAACTCTTCTTTGTGCGAGATATTCACTCGACGGCGTCGGGCCATACCCGATGGTTTCGCTGCTTCCTCCGCTGATCCATTTGACCCGAAATCAGATTGGCACCAGCGAGCCGCTGCGGCTTGCCCTGGAACTTCTGCAGGTCGAAGCGAAAGGCGATCTCGGCGGCCACGACATTGTCGCCCCACGCCTTCTCGACAGCACGTTGATCTTCTTGTTGCGTGCCTGGATCGAACATCAGCCACTCGGAACAGGGGGATGGTTTGGCGCCTTGCGCGACAAAGGCATTGCGCAGGCTTTGCGCCTGATCCACGAGCGGCCGGGCAATCCCTGGACCATCGCTTCCCTTGCCAGCGGCGCAGCACAGTCCCGGGCCACCTTCGCGCGTCGCTTCGCTCAACTGGTAGGACAGCCGCCGCTGTCCTATGTGACCCGGTGGCGGATGAACGTTGCCGCCAAGGCTCTGCGGGAAACGAACCAGAACATTGGCGAGATCGGGCGCGCCGTCGGATATGAATCGGTGCCGTCGTTCTCGCAGGCATTCAAACGATTGACCGGACGATCGCCCGGCCTCTACCGCAGCGACTTTCGCGCATCTGATTGACGAAATTCAAACCGAGACGCCAGCCCGAGGGCCGTCATTACAGCGTCGGCAGACCGTGAGCCCGACGCGCGATCAGGCAGTCGTCATCGCCCGGCATGCAGGCGCGGCAGACGTCGGGGCGGATGTCGTAGATGCCGCAGGCCGTCGACTTGCCGACCTCGCCGCACAGTGCCGAACAGCGCGCGCCGTCGCAGCGCATACCGGCTTCGTCGGCAGCCACGTATTTTTGCGGGATAAGGTCGAGCTGCGCGTCATCCTCGGTGGAGAAGCGCGGCCATCTGGACGAGTAGGCGCAGCAGGCGCCACAGGTCTGGCAATCGAAGGCAATCGGAGCGGCGCCCTCTTGTGGCGACGAAAACTCCTCTGCGACCGCCAGGGCAAGCAGCCTTGGCGCAGATTTCCGGTCGGCATTTTGCTGCAAGGGCGCTATTTCTTCTTGGGCTTGCGCGGCGGTGCTTCCGCCGGCGACCTGAACAGATCGGTGCCCGCTTCGGCGGCTTCGCCGGTTTTTGGCGCGGCCGTCGGCTTGGCCGGCTTCACGGCGGCAGCAGGCGCTGCCGGCTGGCCCTTGGCGGAAAACTTGATTGCCATATCAATCCTCGTCAGAGAAACGCGATGATGGCGCATTCGGATTGCGAAGGCGGCCGATGAGCGCCGAAACGGCCGTGATGTTCATTTCTTCGGGCGACCAGTTCCTGGCTTCCTCGATGTGCCGGGGCGCCAGCTCGCGATGCGTGCTGCCGCTGTAGGCGGCATCCTGAAAGGTCACGCGCTCGCGGGTCTTGGTGTTTTCCCGGACGTATTCGATCAGATAATTGGGGCATTCGGCACGACCGCGCACGCCGAGCCGAACCTGGGCATCGCCGTGGACACGCCTGCAGCGCTCGAGCTTTTCGAGCACGCGCCGGACATATTCGACCGGCTTGTCTAGTTCGCCCACGACATCGGCGATGGTCGAATCTGCGGCGATCGCCTTTTGAGGCACGCGTTTGGTGGCCATCAGCGTTTGCCTGCGCGTTTCGGCGAGGCCGCGAGCGCAACCGCCGCCGCCATGTCGTCGGCTTCCTTCTCCAGGCGCAATTCGCGCAGCCGCGCGGTCTTGGCTTCGCGGGCCTGGCTGACGGCATCCCGTTCGGAATTGATGCGGTCGAGCGACATCGACTGGGTCCGCGTCTTGCTGAAAATGGATTCGGCCTGGTCGCGGGGTTTTTTCGAAGTTGCGGTCAAGGTCTTTCTCCCGGTTCGGAGCACGCCGCCGAAAAGTGGCGAGACTGGTCTTTCGGCCAGGATCCTGCACAAAGCAATACGGCAGCCGGTTTCAAATTGCTGGAACGTCCTTAGCACGTCCGGGCCGTCGAGCGGCGCTCTTTCGGCGATCGAAGCGCAAAAATGAAAAAGGCCAGGCACCGCCTGACCTTCCATGAGAGCGCCCGCGCATCCCGAGAGACGCGCAAGGAAACGTTCTTCTCATGCGCATGAGCGGGGACTTAACATCCCCGCGATCATGCGCTGGAATTTGCCATTCACCAGTGCCAGTACATCCGTGGTCACCGG
This sequence comes from Mesorhizobium sp. M0074, assembly GCF_040322975.1. NCBI lineage: Bacteria > Pseudomonadati > Pseudomonadota > Alphaproteobacteria > Hyphomicrobiales > Phyllobacteriaceae > Mesorhizobium > Mesorhizobium sp. M0074. Next base: position 153,825 of record NZ_JAMYUM010000008.1, on the reverse strand, counting down.
TGAGGCTTAATTCCGTTTTAGGCCGCCTTCAACTGGTCGGCGGACATCTTGCCTGACTTGTTGTCGCGGACCATCTCGTAGCCAAGCTTCTGGCCCTCGACGATGTCGCGCATTCCGGCGCGCTCGACGGCTGAGATGTGGACGAAAACGTCGGCAGAACCGTCGTCAGGCTGAATAAAACCAAAACCTTTGGTGGCGTTGAACCATTTAACTGTGCCTGTGCTCATAACGAACCCTTTCCATGGCAAATATTCGTTCGCCGTCATGCGGATGCACAACAACGTTTGTCTCGATTTTGATGGGGGAAGTTCGCCAAAGGCGCGCCTAAGCACGCGGATAACAAAAGTCGGTCAAACAAATATCGACAAAATTCTTATAGACTTCTTTGCGCGTTGTGTCAATTTTTTTGATTTGCCACACTCGCGGAGACGCGCGGCGGCGGCCCGCGCCAGCACATCGGACGGCGAAAGCCGGGCTATTGCCCGCCGAAAAAACCAATCAGCCGGGAACCATTTTGGCACCGCGGGCATTCTTTCGGTGTCGAAAGCCGTTCTTGAAAGAGCGATCTTGAGAGAGGCGGACGACAAACAGGACGCCCCCCGCGCAGATAAAAGGCACGAGGGGCGTTCCTGTGATGCGACCATTCGCGCCGCTGCACCCTGCCCCTCACAGCATGGCCCGGCTGAACCCGCCATCCACCGGCAAAGCCACGCCGGTGATATAGGCGGCGTCGTCGCTGGCCAGGAATGCGGCAACCGCGCCGAATTCGGCGGGGGTCCCGTAGCGCTTTGCCGGGATTTCGGCCTGACTCTCGGCGGCGATCACAGCAGCGTCCACACCCCTGTCGGCGGCGTCCATCGCGTCGAACTGTTTCGTCCGGTCCGTCGCAAAACGGCCAGGCAGCAACAGGTTGACGGTGACGCCGTCCGCCGCCACTTCGCCGGCCAGCGTCTTGGCCCAGCCGGCAAGCGACGCGCGCAACGCATTCGAAGCGGTGAGGCCGGGGATCGGCTCGCGGACGGACGTGGAGGAAACGGCGATGATGCGCCCCCAGCGCCGCGACCGCATGCCTGGCAGGAAAGAAATGGCGATGCGCATCTGGCTCAGCACCATGCTGGTGAACTGCTTCTCCCAGACGCTCGCATCGAAGACGCTGGCCGCGAAGGGCGGCGGGCCGCCGCCATTGAGCAGGACGATGTCGATCCGCTGATGCTCGTCCTCGATGGCACGGATCAGCCGGGAGACGCTGTCGTTATCGGAAAGATCGGCGCTGAAGGTCGAGCAGACGGGGCCGGCGGACTCGATCGCGCGCCGCGCCGCATCCAGGGTCTCCTTCCCTCGTCCGGCCAGGATGATCTCGGCGCCTTTCGCCGCGAGCGCTTCGGCGACGCCGAAACCCAGGCCCTTGCCTCCGCCGAGAACCAGCGCCTTCCGCCCCTCAAAATTTGTACTTATCAAGCCAAGCCTCCCCTGGTTTCGCTGCGCACTCCCGGATAAGCCCTGAGTGCATGCTTTGGGCGTGCATCAGCGGACATGCACAATGGCGTCGGCTTCGACCGGAACATTGGCCGGCAAGCCGGCCATGCCGAGCGAGCAGCGGGCATGCTCGCCACGCTCGCCGAAAACATGGAGCAGAAACTCGGATGCTCCGTTGCCGACCTCCGAATAGGCCGCAAAGCCGGCCGCCGCGTTCACATAGACGGTCAGCTTGGCGAATTTCACGACGCGGTCGAGATTGCCGTCCAGTTCCTTGTCGAGCCAATAGACGATGTTGGCCGCGCAGAGCCGGGCGGCGTTCCGCGCCGCGGCCAGATCGATCTCTGCGCCGACCTGGCCGATCGCAGCGATCTCCTGCCCGATCTCGGGGATCTGACCGGAGACATAGACGATGTCTGCGACCCGAACCGTCGGCGAGAACGGCAAAGCGGGCCGATCGAGCGACGGCCAGGCGACACCGAACTCCTCAAATCTTCGTCTGTAGGACAAGGTGGCTGCTCCTGTTTTCGTTCGTGCGAGCAGACCTTGAATTCAGATCGGGCTTTCGGATAGCCTGATAGTGCTGACACAGCTATCAGGAATTCTTATGACTGGAGATATCGACGTCAGACTGCTGCGCGCATTCGTCACCGTGGCCGATACGGGAACGGTGAGCCGAGCGGCCGATCGGCTTGCCCGCACCCAGGCGGCGGTGAGCATGCAGCTTCAGCGCCTCGAGGGTGCAGTCGGCGCCGAGCTGCTGCGCCGTTCGCCGCGCGGCGTGACGCTGACCGAGGCCGGCGAGATCCTGCTCGCCTTCGCCCGCAAGGCCATCGCGATCGGCGACGATGCCAGGCGCGAGATAGAAGGCCGCAGGCTGGTCGGCCGTGTCCGGCTGGGCATCGTCGAGGATTTGGCGGTGACACGGCTGCCGTTGATCATTGCCGACTTCCGCCGCCGGCATCCTTCCGTGGAGATCGAGCTGACATCGGCCAGCAGCAGCGATCTCAGCAAGTCGCTGGGCGAAGGAAGATGCGACATCGTCATGGCCGATCCGGCACGCTTCACAATGGCGCCGCGAGGCCATCTGTCACGACAGCTGGTCTGGGCGGCAAGCCGCATGATCGAGATCGATGACGAGGTCGAGCTTCCGCTGATCATCTTCGAAGGCGCCTGCTCCTGGCAGGACAGGATGCTGGCTTCGCTCGCCGAGGCCGGGATCGGCTGGAAGATCGGCTGCCGCGTGTCGACCTTCGCGACACTGATCTCGGCGCTGAGGGCTGGGCTCGGCATCGGGCTTCTGCTGCAGGAAGGACTGCCGCCCGACTGCCAAAGCCTCAACGGACGCTTCAACCTGCCGCCGGCGCCGATGGCGGATTTCGGCGTCTATCTCGCGAGGGACCCGTCGCGGCTGGTCGAGGAGTGTGGCGATTTCCTGCGAGCGGGATTCGAAGCGTAGCGAAATATCTGACGCCGTTCACCGTTCCTGGTCGGTCGGGCGGATGACGATCTCGTTGACGTTGACATGTGCCGGCTGGCTCACTGCGTAGAAAATGGCCGCGGCGATGTCCTCGGCGGTCAGCGCCTCCATGGCGGCAAGCCGCTTATCCAGATCAGCCTTGAACGCCGGATTGGTGATGTGGTCGCCGAGCTCTGTGCGCACCAGGCCGGGCTCGATGACGGTGACGCGAACCTTGTCGGCGTAGACTTCGCGGCGCAGCGATTCGGAAAAGCCGACGACACCGAACTTGGTTGCCGCGTAGCCGCTGGCGCCCGGATTGGCGACACGGCCGGCGACCGACGAGACATTGACGATGTGACCCTTGGCGGCCCTCAGATGCGGCAGCGCCGCTTTGGTGACGCCCATCAGCGCCAGCAGGTTGAGCTCGACCATGCGGCGCCAGTCGTCGAGCATCGCCTCGGCGGCCGGCGACAGAAGCATCACTCCGGCATTGTTGACGAGGATGTCGAGACGGCTCCATTCGGCGACAACCTTGTCGACCATGGCCGTGACATCGTCATTGCTGGTGACGTCGGCCTCGATGCGGAGCGCCGTGCCGCCGGCCTTTTCGATACGCGCGGCCAGCGCTTCGAGACGATCGGCGCGGCGTGCGGCAATCGCAACCTTGGCCCCGGCGGCGGCCAGCGCCACAGCCGTTGCCTCGCCGATGCCCGAGGAGGCGCCGGTGACAAGCGCGACCTTGCCGGCCAGTGCGGAAGAAACAGCTGTCATTGTGAAATCTCCAAGGCCCCTGCCCGATCTTCAGATAGGCCGCGGGCCGCGAAGTGGAAGACCGGCTTTGCTTGGTTCTACTCGTCTGGGCCGGGCTCCGGCCAAGGCTCTTTCGCCGCCTCGGCATACCAGTGGCGCATCGCCGGCATCGAAAGCACGGCGTCGACATAGGCGCGGGTATCGGTTGCCAGCGTGCCACCATAGGTGTCGAAGCGGGTGACGACCGGCGCGTACATGGCGTCGGCCGCGGTGAAATGGCCAAACAGGAACGGGCCGCCTTTGCCGTGCTTTTCGCGGCATTGCCGCCACAAATCCTCGATGCGCGCCCGTTGCGCCTCACCTTCGGCGTCGAGCGGCCTGTGGCCTTTCGGCCGGCGCAAATTCATCGGCCAGCCATAGCGGACCTCGCGAAAGCCCGAATGCATCTCTGTCGCCGCCGAGCGGGCCAGCGCACGAGCGCCGATGTCGGCCGGCCAGAGCTTTTTCTCGGGAAACAGCTCAGCAAGATATTCAAGGATGGCAAGGGTTTCCCAGACGATCCGGACCTCGCCAATCGGCAGCCGATGGTTCAGCACCGGCACCTGGCCGGTCGGCGATATCCTGGCCAGATTGGCCGCGGTCTCGGGCGTGCGCAGGCGCACAAGACCTTCCTCGAACGGGATCTCCAGATGCTTCATCGCCAGCCATGGCCTCAGCGACCAGGACGAGAAGCATTTGTTGCCGATGAAGAGCGTGAATTCAGCCATTGTCCCTCCGGCCCTGTCTGTTCGGGCTTCTCGCGCACCCTATCCTGTCGGCTTCGCGGCCGGAAGCTATCCCAATCGACGGGCAGAACCCGGAACCTAAGCGATCCGCGACCGTTTCTCCAGGCGAACGGTTCAGGAGATGCGAGATGGTGAACAAGGATCAGGTTGCCGGCGTTGCCAAGCAAGCCAAGGGCTCGGTCAAGCAGACCGCCGGCAAGGCCACCGGCAACAGGCGCACCGAGGCCGAAGGCGACGTCGACAAGGCGACCGGCAAGATGCAGAAGGCTTACGGCGACGTGAAGGACAAGGTGAAGAAGGCGCTTTGAGGGTGGCCCTTCGCAAACCAGGAAAAGGCGGCTCGGCCGCCTTTTTTGCGTCCTCTCCTGCCCGTCAGAAAGTCAGGCTTTTGCTGTATGGATTGGTGAAGGTGACCTCGCCATGATCTCCTGCGGCTTCGCCCAGCACCACATCCATGCTGTTTCCGGTCACCCGCGCCAAGGCAAAGCCGCCCATGAAGGCGGCCTTCGGCTTGAACAAATCGAGCCCGTCACGGTGGTAGATCATCGGCGTCGCGTGCTGGTGACCATGGAAGATGCCGACGACGTTGTAACCCTTCAGCACAGCCAGCAGCGCCTGCCTGTCAGCTTCGCTCCACCAGTGCGGCGGACCCTTGCCGCCTTCGTCGAAGGTCTTCTCGGCTGCGTCCCATCTTTCGATCGAAAAAGTATCCCAGCCATAATGCTGGAACAGGATGACCGGGCGGCCGTCGCCGGCATAAGTCGCCAGGTCCTGCTTCAGCCATGGCAGGCTGCTGGCGGCGCCATGGCCGGTATCGCCGGCAAAACGGTGCGTCTGGACAAGATGCAGACCGCCCCAATCCCATGAATAGCAGTCGGTCCCGACGTCGTAGTCGGTCGCCGGCGCGGGCGGCTTGAAGAACACGCCGGGGCGGTGGTTGACCTCGACGTAGTCGCGCATTTCGCGGCGGTACCAGTCGACATGCGAGCGCGGGCCGTTCTGGTCGAGGTCGTGGTTGCCGAGGCCGACATAGACCGGCATGTGCACATGGTCGGGGCCGACACCTTGCTGATAGCGCTGGCTGAACTGAAGCAGCTGCGTGCCCTCGCTGGGCTGGATGATCTGGCCGCCGCCATCATCGGTGATGTCGCCGCCAACGACGAGGCCGAGCGGCGTGCCGATGTTGCCCGTCGAGCGCAGGCCGGTGGCAACGCCATCGATTTCGGTCGGCCATTGCCTGTCGCCGACGCCGTTGAGTGCGGCGACATTGCGCAGCAAGGCAGCGTCTGTCTTGCCCTCCTGCTCGCAATGCGGGCTCAATCCGTTTGCCATGCGGCAGGCATGGACATCGGCGATGAACAGAAAAGTGGCGTCGATCGGCGGGATGCGCTGGCCGGTCTGGCCGAAGGCCGGGTGCGAAACGGCGCCGGCCGCGGCAAGGCCCGCTGCCTGCATCAGGAAGCTGCGCCGGGAAACCGGCCGGGCGGGAATGCGATACATCATGCGCTAAAATTCAGCACGACGCGGACCGGCAGTCCAGTTGCTCGCAAAGTATGTCGACACGTTCTCCCAGGTCTGGCATTGCTTTCGGCATTCAACTTGCGCGGGCAGAGGAGGACGCCTTGAAAACTGCATCCATCGGCATGACAATGGCCATTCTGGCGGCGACGAGTGCGGCGCATGCCTCCGAGTGCATCGACGCCAAATCGGCCAAGGCCGGCTTCATTCTCGAAAGGCCCGGCATCCACAGCGAATTTCGACCGGCGGCGGGAGGAATGGTGGCCGTGGCCAACAAATACCAGTCGCAGTCGCCGCAGTCGCAGTACCTGTTCGGCGGGCTGATCGAGGTGTTCCGCGACAGCAGCACGGGCCAGCTGGCGATGATCCCGTTTTCCGATCTCAGGAAGGTGTTCCCGCTGAAGGCGAGGGCCAAGAGCAAGATCGTGTTCGCCCGCCTTGCACCGAACAAGCCGCCGAAGGGCACCGAGACGCTGGAGATCAACGTCAAGGGCAAGGAGACGTTCAGCCTGGGTGATTGCAAATACTCCGTGCTCGCGGTCAAGCAGACGATCAGGAGCGAGGCCGGCGAGACGCGGGACGAGTTTACCGCGCTTTACGCACCCGACCTGCAGGCAGTTGTGGCCAGGCGCTATGACGAGGGCACCAGTGCCGAAAGCGTGGTCGGCTACGAGCTGATCAAGCCGCTGCCGAATTAGGAGAGCTCGGCCTCCCCGCCTCGGTCGCGATATCAGCGACTGCGGCCTCTGTCCTGCCAGCGTTAAAGCGCTCTGTGCAGTATCCTGCGACGTCGCCTCGTGACTCCCTGTTCCAATGCCATCAGGCAATCGCGCAGCACGCTTGCGTCCTGCGCGGTCTTGGCCATCGACATGGCGCCGGAATAGCTGGCGACAGCCAACGCTGCGAAGCGCTGCGGATCGATGCCCTGCTCCCGGCCCGCCTGCTGGTCGGCCCTGATCTTGTCGGCGATCGCCTGACGCCAGGTAGAAAAAATGCTGGCAAGGGCAATGCGGAAATCCGGATCGGCAAGCGACAGTTCATGCGCCAGGTTGTTGAGCGGGCAGCCGCGCACGAAACCCTGCCGCTCCAGCTCCGCCGCGACGGCCGCGAACACGGAGCGCACGCCCTCGCGCGCTGAGGGAGCCATCCGCACCGGCGCGATCCATGTCTCTTCAACCGCGGCGGCGACCCGCTCCTCGATCACTGCGAGCGCCAGCGCCTTCTTGGTTGGGAAATGGTGGTGCAGCGCGCCGCCGGTGACGCCCGCCGTCGCCATCAGGTCGCCCATGCTGGACGCATGATAGCCGCGTGCCTGAAACGCCTCCTCGGCGACATCGAGCACCTTTTTGCGCATGCCTTCGGGGTCGTTGGTGCGTTTTTGAGCCCGCGGCCTTGGGCGAGCGGATATCTCTGCTGACATCTTCACACGATAGCAGATTGACAAAACAGGACAACCGGTCTGTTTTGTAAAACAGGATGACTGTCCTGTTTTGGAGATCGCGCAATGAACCTGCCTTTGAACGTTGAATCTAAATCCGATATGCTCGCCTCGCCCGTTGTCGAACTCAGGCAATACACGCTGGAACCCGGCAGGCGCGAGACGCTGATCGGCATCTTCGACAATCACCTGATCGAGGGCCAGGAAACCGTGGGGATGACCATCATCGGCCAGTTCCGCGATCTCGACCGGCCGGATATGTTCGTCTGGCTGCGCGGCTTCGACGGTATGGAAGCGCGGAAAACCGCTCTGACCGCCTTCTATGACGGGCCGGTCTGGGCTGCCTGGCGCGACGCCGCCAACGCCACGATGATCGATTCTGACGACGTGCTGCTGCTGAAGCCGGCCTGGCCAGGCGCCGGCCTAGACCTCTCGGGATTGCAACGATTACCCCAGGCAGACCTCGAAAAACCGAGCGCAGGCAGTGATTTGCAGGCAATTGTTGTCATCAGGATTCATCAATTGCAACCGGGCCTGGAGGCCCGTTTCGCCAATGACTTCCAGACCGCGGCCCTTCCGGTGCTCGCCGCATTTGGCGCGTCGCCGCTCGCCGCCTTCGTTACCGAGCATGCCGAAAACAGCTTTCCGCGGTTGCCGGTGCGGGCCAGCGAAAACGTCTTCATCAGCATCACCGGTTTCGCCAGCGCCGATGCACATGCCCGCCACGAGGCAGCCTTGGCTGCCTCCCCGGAGTGGCAAGTGTTCGAGCAGAGCGTCCAGTCACGTATGGCCAAGCCGACTGAGACTTTGCGGCTGTCGCCAACCTCACAATCGCTGCTTGGGCGGTGAGACGAGGCGAAGTTTCATACGGTGGGATAGGCAGGCGACTTGACCCCGAGTGCCGGCGGCGCTGCTCTGGGGTTCATGCCGCCGGCGGAAGCGGCAGTGCGCGGGAGTGTTGGATGAGACTAGGCGGCAAACGGGCACTGGTCACCGGCGGCTCGGACGGGATCGGGCTGGCAATCGCCGAGGCTTTCTTGCGCGAAGGCGCGGACGTGCTGATCGTCGGCCGCGACGGCAAAAAACTCGACGCCGCCCGCAAGCAGCTCGGGGATAATGTCGAAGCGCTTTCGGCCGACCTGTCGGCCAGCGCCGGCATCGATGCCGTGGTCGAGCATGCCAGGCGCGGCCCACCTGTCGATATCCTCGTCAACAATGCCGGCGTGGCGTTCCTTGTGCCGTTCGAAACCGTCAGCGAGGATCAGTTCCAGCAGTCCTTCGCACTCAACGTCACGGCGGTATTCTTCCTCACCCAGCGGCTGTTGCCGCATCTCGCGCCGGGCGCGGCCTCGGTGATCAACATCTCGTCCTATTTCGCGCATAAGATGATCCCGAAGCGGCCGTCCAGCCTCTATTCGCTGTCGAAGGGCGCGCTCAATTCGCTGACCAAGTCGCTCGCCTTCGAGCTCGGGCCGCGCGGCATAAGAGTCAACGCCATCGCGCCCGGCACGGTCGACACAGCGATGCGGCGCAGGTCGATCGAAAACCTGCCTGAGGCCGCGCAAGCCGAGCTCAAGGCCTATGTCGAGCGCAGCTACCCGCTCGGCCGCATCGGCCGAACCGGCGACCTTGCCGGCATCGCCGTCTATCTCGCCAGCGACGAAGCGGCATGGACCAGCGGCGGAATCTTCGCCGTGGATGGAGGATACACGGCGGGGTGAGGTTGCGATCTCCCCCCTCGAGGGGGAGATGGCCGGCAGGCCAGAGGGGGTCGTCTCGCGTGGAACACCAGCCTGTTCCGTCCGCTATGGGAGTTGCGTCAAAACCTACCGACCCCCTCTGTCGCCTTCGGCGACATCTCCCCTCAAGTGGGGAGATTGCCAGCACCTTCAACCGATTTGCATTCCCGTTACCGGCAATCTCCGCTTGAAGGCATTTGTGCAACGCGATACGCCGTTTGCAAATTGCAAACCGGAGAGACTTCGTGAGCGCGCCAGAGACCAGAACCGAAACCGACACGTTCGGTCCCATCGAGGTCGCCGCCGACCGTTACTGGGGCGCGCAGGCGCAGCGTTCGCTGGCCAATTTCAAGATCGGCTGGGAAAAGCAGCCGGCCTCGATCGTGCGGGCGCTGGGCATCGTCAAGCGGGCGGCAGCGGAGGCCAATATGGAGCTGAAGCGGCTCGATCCGGCGATCGGCAAGGCCATTATCGAGGCCTCCCAGGAGGTCATCGACGGCAAGCTCAACGAGCATTTCCCGCTGGTCGTCTGGCAGACCGGTTCGGGCACGCAGTCCAACATGAACGCCAATGAGGTGATCTCCAACCGGGCGATCCAGCTTTTGGGCGGCGTCATGGGGTCGAAGAAGCCGGTGCATCCCAACGACCACGTCAATATGAGCCAGTCGTCGAACGACACCTATCCGACTGCAATGCACATCGCCTGCGCCGAGCGCATCATCCACGACCTGCTGCCGGCGCTAAGACATTTGCATGCGGCACTCGAGGCCAAGACCAAGGCTTTCGCCCATATTGTGAAGATCGGCCGCACCCATACACAGGACGCGACGCCGCTGACGCTTGGCCAGGAATTCTCGGGCTATGCGGCTCAGGTCGCCTCGTCGATCAAGCGCATCGAGATGACCCTGCCCGGCCTGCAGGAATTGGCACAGGGCGGCACCGCGGTCGGCACCGGCCTCAACGCGCCGGTCGGCTTTGCCGAAAAGGTGGCGTCGCGCATCGCCGCAATCACCGGCATCGATTTCGTCACCGCGCCGAACAAGTTCGAGGCGCTCGCCGCCCATGATTCCATGGTCTTCTCGCACGGCGCCATCAATGCCTGCGCGGCGGCGCTGTTCAAGATCGCCAACGACATCCGTCTGCTCGGTTCCGGCCCGCGTTCGGGCCTCGGTGAATTGTCGCTGCCGGAAAACGAACCGGGCTCGTCGATCATGCCGGGCAAGGTCAACCCGACCCAGTGCGAAGCGATGACGCAGGTTTGCGTGCAGGTCTTCGGCAACAATGCGGCGATCAGCTTCGCCGGCAGCCAGGGCCATTTCGAACTCAACGTCTACAATCCGCTGATGGCCTATTGTTTCCTGCAGTCGGTGCAGCTGCTGGCCGACGCTTCGGTGTCGTTCACCGACAATTGCGTCGTCGGCATCGAGGCCCGCGAGGACAACATCAAGGCGGCACTCGACCGTTCGCTGATGCTGGTGACCGCGTTGGCGCCGACGATCGGCTACGACAACGCGGCCAAGATTGCAAAGGCGGCGCACAAGAACGGCACAACGCTGCGCGAGGAAGCGCTGGCCACCGGGCTGGTCAGCGAAGCCGACTATGAGCGGCTGGTGCGGCCGCAGGACATGACGCATCCGGGGTAAGTTGATCGCGAAAACGTTACCTGGGTGAACAATCCGTAACCAATCTGGCGTCTTTGGTGAACAGTCGGCCTGCGCTAACTAGACGGGTATCCCAAGCCGTTTGGCCAAACCCTTCTGGAGAGTTACGCATGTCCACCAACACGTCCACCAACACTTCGTTTGCCGGTTCCGGCACCGCCGCCGGCGCCTCGGGCACGATCCTGCTCGGCCGCATCCTGCTTTCGGTCATCTTCCTGCTTTCCGGCTTCGGCAAGCTGACGGCGATTGCCGGCACGGCCGGCTATTTCGGCAGCCTCGGCCTGCCGCTGCCGATGGTGACCGCCATTGTCGTCGGCCTGATCGAACTGCTTGGCGGCCTCGCCATCCTCGTCGGCTTCCAGACCCGGATTGTCGGCTGGGTGATGGCGATCTTCACCGTTGCCACCGCATTGGTCGCCCACACCGGCTGGGCCGATCAGATGCAGATGATCAATTTCCTGAAGAACGTCGCGATTGCCGGCGGCTTCCTCGTGCTGGCCTCCTCGGGCCCAGGCGCCTATTCGATCGACGCCAAGCGCGGCTGAAGCAGTCCAGCATTGCTTGGACAAAAGGGGTGCGGAATTTTCCGCGCCCCTTTTTCGTTGTCGGTTTGTGCCCTTCGGTCCGCTGACGGAAAACCTGCTAAGATCGGGCGCCAGGCCAAGCGGCCGTCGACAACGGAGGTGAAGATGCCCCGCAATGCGCTGCTTCTGCTTTCCCGATTGCTGCTCGCCGCACTTTTCGTTCCGTCCGGCTTCCACGCGCTTACTGACGTTGCCGGCACATCAGGCTATTTTGCCGGCCTCGGCCTGCCGCTGCCAACGCTCGTAGCCTGGGCGACAGGCCTGTTCGAGCTGATCGCCGGGCTGCTCATCCTCGTCGGCTTCAAGACGCCGGTCGTGGCGCTGCTGCTCGCCGCCTTTTGCGTCGCGACAGCGTTCATCGGCCACTATGGCCAGGGCGGCGGCGATCCGACGCTGACCTTCATGCATTCGCAGATGCTGATGAAGGACATCGCGATATCAGGCGGTTTTCTGGCGCTGGCGATGGCTGGCGCGGGTGCATGGTCGGCCGACGGCCGGATGGCTGCAGGGACTGGCTAAGCTGCCGCCCGGTTCGGCTCATTTGCTGTCGAGAAAGACGAACTCCGCAAGCCTGGTTATGTTTATGGGCTGAGAGAGAAAGGCGCCATGCCCCATTCGACCGACGCTGATGGTCAGGCAAACCTGTCTGCTTTCCACCGCGATCGGCAGCCATTCATATCCATATTGATCTGCGCCCTTGGGGGAGTAGCTCCGAAGATTGCTGTCAATCGCGACATACAGGTAGTTGCGCAATTGGATCAGGCTTGCCCTCTTAACGTATGGCAACAGGTCGGTTCGGCCCACGATAGGCTCAAGAAAGTTGCCGAGGGGCTGATGAACGGACACGGTTCGATCGACAGCGCCAGGACAGAGATTAACGTCCGCATAAAACGTGTTCATCGAAATCGATCTTTGAAATTTGATCATTTCGTCGCTTATTCTAAATACAAAATATTTTATCTTTTGCCCGCTTTTAGGTTTTAGAAAACCTGTGAGCAAATTGAACGGTGTTTTTCCGTCTGCGGCTTTTGGATAACTCTTCTCAAACTCAAACGCGCCTTTTGCAGCAACGGAAACCTTGGAAACCGTCTGAGCTCTGGCCGCGTCGAAAATCAACAATGGCAGGATGGAAAGCAGCAGCAGCAGGATTTGACTGGATTTCACGACCTTCTCCCAAGCGTGGAGCTCGCAGCGAATTGCCACATGCAATTGGCGTCGTGCCTCAAACTACTTCACTGAAATACTGGGCCCGCCCTCGACCGCCAGCACCAGCCGGCGATTGGTGACCTTTGCCAGCTGTGCCAGCCGGCCGGCCGGCCGCTCGCCGTAAAGATCGGCCAGCGCTGCCGGCAGCACCAGCGCCAGCACGCCATTGCCGCGGTTTTCCCATTTCAGCCGTGGCATGACGCCTGGCATTGCCGCAGTCAGCAAATAGACGACGCGCAGCAGCGCGGCCAGCACGCGGGCGCGCTCGAGATAGCGCGGTGTCGCCAGTCCGCGGATTTCCGGAGCGGCTTCATTGAACACGCCCTCGTGGCGAAACAGGCTGACAAGCGCCAGGAAGGCGCGGCCGGGATGGTCGACGCCGATGAACGAGGCGTGGGCGATGATGTTGAGCGATTGCTTGCCGCGATATTCGGGATGGGCACGCCAGCCGATATCGGCGAGCAGGCAGGCGGCGTGGCGGTAGCGCGCCTCATCCCTGGTTTCGTCGATGCCGAAGGCAGCGAACGCCTTGCCGGTCCACTCGACAAGCTCATGCGCGTGGTCGACCGAGCGCGAGCGCAGGCGGGCAAGCTCTTCCGCCGCCGAGATTAGCGGATCGGCTTTCTGCTCGGCCTTGTCGAGCAGCGAGTAGAGAAAGCCCTCGCGCACGCCCAGCGCCGACACGATGATCTTCGACGGCTGCATCGCCGCCATGATCTCCTGCAGCACGATGGCGCCATAAGGCAGCAGCGAGCGGCGGTTCTTGGAGATGCCCTCGATGCCTTTGATCTTATCGATCTCGGCCTTGGCGACCTGTCGGAGGAAGTTCGCGGCGCTTTCGATGCCGATCTCGTAATGGTGCATGACGCCGAGCGGGTAGTTGGTCATTTCCATGTGCAGCCGGGCGAGGTTTCGCCAGGTGCCGCCGACCGTGTAGAACGCCCTGCCCTGCCCGCCCTTCAGCAATTTCGCCCGCGCCAGTTGCTCGCGCGTGATCCTTGCCGCCTGGGTCAGCGAGTTCTTCGCCATGTCCTGCAGGCGCAGGCCGCCCAACGGCAGCGTGATGCCGTCACCGATCGTCTCACCGTCAATGTCGATCAATTCGAGGCTGCCGCCGCCAAGATCGCCGGCGATGCCGTTGGCCGGATGGAAACCGGAAATGACGCCGAGCGCCGAATAATGGGCTTCCTCGCGGCCGCTCAGCACCTGGATCTCGGTCTTGAGCACATCCTCGGCGCGGTGGATGAAGTCGGGGCCGTTGACCGCCTCGCGGGCGGCGGCGGTCGCCAGCACATACATGCGCTGGGCGCCGGCCTGGTCGGAGAGCGCGCGGAAGCGGCGGAACTCTTCCATCGAGCGCGTCACCGCCTCGGGATCGAGTTTTCCGGTCGAAACGATGCCGCGGCCGAGGCCGGCCAGCATCTTTTCGTTGAACAGCAAGGTCGGCGAGCGCGCCAGCCCCTCATAAATGACAAGACGGATCGAGTTCGACCCGATATCGATGATGGACAGCGGTCGGCGGTCCTGGAGCCGGCCCTGGGATGCTGAAATCATCAGCCCGTCGCTGCGTTCTGTTTCTTGCGGCGCTTGAACTGCGCGATGCGCTTGGGCGCATGCGACTTCAACGCATCGCCCCGTCCGGACAGGCTCGGATTGGTCATGAAATATTCCTGCGCGTTGAACGGTTCCTCGCCCTCTTCCAGCACGACGCGCCGGGAGGTTCCGTCAGCCAATACGTCGAAACTTTGCTGGTTGTCCATGATGTTGCCGAGCATGATCTGGCCGAGCACCTGTTCGTGCACAGTTGGATTGGTGATCGGCACCATCGTCTCGACACGGCGGTCGAGATTGCGCGGCATCAAATCGGCCGAGGAGATGTAGACGATCGCCCCGTCCGAGGGCAGGCCGTGGCCGTTGCCGAAGCAATAGATGCGGCTGTGTTCGAGGAAGCGGCCGACGATCGATTTCACCCTTATGTTCTCCGACAGGCCGGGCACCTGCGGCCTCAGGCAGCAGATGCCGCGCACGACGAGATCGATCTCGACGCCGGCGCGGCTGGCATCATAGAGGGCATCGATGATGATCGGGTCGACCAAGGCGTTCATCTTCATCCAGATGCGGGCGGGCCTGCCCTCCAGCGCGTGACTGATCTCGTCCGAAATGTGCTTGAGGATGCGGTCGCGCAGCGTGAACGGCGATATGGCCAGCCGCATCTGCTCGGCCGGTTCGGCATAGCCGGTGATGAAGTTGAACAGCTGGGCGACATCGCGCGCGATCGTCGGGGCGGTGGTGAAGAAGGACAGGTCGGTGTAGATGCGCGCGGTGACCGGGTGGTAGTTGCCGGTGCCGAGATGCACGTAATTGCGCAGCCTGCCATCCTCGCGCCGCACGACCAGCGACATTTTCGAATGGGTCTTCAGTTCGAGGAAGCCGAAGACGACCTGGACGCCGGCTCGCTCGAGGTCGCGGGCCCAGCGGATGTTGGCTTCTTCGTCGAAACGCGCCTTGAGCTCGACCAGCGCTGTCACCGACTTGCCGGCCTCGGCGGCGTCGACCAAAGCGCGTACGATCGGGCTGTCGTTGGAGGTGCGATAGAGCGTCTGCTTGATCGCTACCACTTCTGGATCGGCCATCGCCTGACGCAGGAACTGCACCACGACGTCGAAGGATTCGTAGGGGTGGTGGACGATGATGTCCTTCTCGCGGATCGCCGCAAAACAATCGCCGCCATGCTCGCGGATGCGCTCGGGGAAGCGCGGATTGTAGGGCGTGAACTTCAGATCGTCGCGGGCGACGGCGACGATCTCCGAGATCTGGCTGAGCGCCAGCGGACCGGTGAGCACGCTGATCCGGCTTGCCGAAACGCCAAGCTCGCCGGCGACGAAGTCGCGCAGTTCGGGCGGCATCAGCCGGTCGAATTCGATCCGGATAACCGAGCCGCGGCGGCGGCGCTTCAGCGCCGTCTCGAACAGGCGCACCAGATCCTCGGACTCTTCCTCGACCTCGATATCGCTGTCGCGGATGATACGGAACGTGCCGGAACCCTTGACCTCGTAGCCCGGGAACAGCTTGCCGATATAAAGGCCGACCGCCTCCTCGAGCGGGATGAAGCGGACATGGCGCTTGCGATCCGGCAAGCGGATGAAGCGCCTCAGCGCCACCGGCAGGCGCAAAAGCGCGCTCATTTCCTCGCCGTTCTTACGGTGGCGCAATTGCAACGCCATCGAGAAACCGAGATTGGGAATGAACGGGAACGGATGCGCCGGGTCGATCGACAGCGGCGTCAGCACCGGAAATACCTGCTCCTGGAAATGGTCCTCGAGCCAGATCTTCTCGTCCTTGCTCAGCGCATCGCGGGTGATGCTCTCGATGCCTTCCTTGTCGAGCAGCAGCATCAGCGCCGAAAGGCTTTTCTGCTGGTCCTCCTGCAGGCGCTCGACCTCGCGCAGCAATTGTTCAAGCTGCTGCTCGGGCGTGCGCCCATCCGGGCTCTTCAGCACGATGCCCTCGCGCACCTGGCCGGCAAGACCCGCAACGCGGACCATGAAGAACTCGTCGAGGTTGGCGGCCGATATCGACAGGAAGCGAACACGCTCGAGCAGCGGATGATTGGCGTTCAGCGACTCTTCGAGCACGCGCCGGTTGAATTGCAGCCAGGAAAACTCCCGGTTGACGAAGCGGTCGGGATTGCCGCCTTCGCGGCTCGCCGCCTCGACGGTGATGAATTCGTTCTGCACCGGCTTCAGTTCGTTCATGGTTTCCGCTCTTCCCACACCGTTCGACGACCATAGCCTTAACCGGCTTAACTTATCCTCTGACAGGCTTTTGCGACAGTTTCATTTCATCGATCTTGCAAAGAGACGGGTTATGATCCAGATGCAATCGACAAGATCAGGAGACGACGATGGCAGGCGGTTCCATTCCCCATTTCCAGAACGATGCGGGCTATCCGGCAATCGACATCGGCGTCAAGGAATTCATGTGCACCGGCGCCAATCCGCCTTTCGACCACCCCCATGTATTTCTCGACATGGGCGACGACAATGAAAAGGTCTGCCCGTATTGCTCGACGCTCTATCGCTATTCGCCGAAGCTGAAGGCATTGGAAACGGCGCCGCCGGGCTGCCTTTATATCGACCAGGCCGCCTGATTCTTCCGCGACAAACCTGATGCAGGAAACGCAGTCCCGGCAGGTGGTCATCGCCGGGGCGGGCGTCGCCGGGCTGACCGCGGCACTGGCCTTCGCCGAGCGCGGCTATCGGATAAAGCTGTTCGAACAGGCGCAGCACCTCGAGGCTGCCGGCGCCGGTATCCAGCTCTCACCCAACGCGACGCGCATCCTACGGCAGCTCGGCGTACTCGATCGGCTGCTGGCGACGGCGGTGCGGCCGGAGGCGGTCGTGCTCAAGGATGCCGCCACGCTGCGCAAGCTGGCGCGCGTACCGCTTGGCCAGGCGGCCGAAACGCGCTGGGGAGCGCCCTATCTCGTTGCCCACCGCGCGGATCTGCAGTCAGCGCTGATGCAGCGAGTTTCGGAGCAGCCCGGTATCGATCTGATCGCCGGCGCGCGGGTGACCGACATCGCAGCCGGATCGAAAGGTGTTACCGTCACTGCATCGGCTGATGGCGCCACGGTCGAGGCTGGCTGTCTGCTGATCGGCGCCGATGGCGTCTGGTCGTCGGTGCGAGAAACGCTTGCCCGCAACGCAGCCGATTTCCGGAGAAGCCGGTTTTCGGGCGAGCTTGCCTGGCGCGCCACGGTGGCCGCCGACAGCCCCGCCGGACAAACCTTTGCAGCGATCGGTGCGCCCGATTGCGTTACTGCATTCCTCTATCCCGGCTTCCATATGGTCGCCTATCCGGTCAGTCGTGGCACTGCCTTCAACCTCGCCGCCTTCACTGGGGGCGAGCGCATCGCCGAGGGCTGGTCGGGGCATGCCAACCCCGCCAGCCTCGCCAGCGCCATGCGCGGTACCGCGCCGGCGCTGGTCCGTCTGGCGAGCGAGGCGGCGCCGTGGATGGCATGGCCGATCCACACCGTCGAGCAGCGGCGATGGACGACGCCGGAAGGCATCGCGCTGATCGGCGATGCGGCGCACGCGATGACGCCGTTTGCCGCACAGGGCGCGGCGATGGCGATCGAGGACGCGGCGACGCTTGCCGGCTTCGTTGCGGCCTCCACAGCCGATCTTGAGGGGGCGCTTGCCGCCTGGGAACAGGCGCGGCGGCCGCGCGTCGCCCAGGTCGCCCGCCGCGGCGCCATCAACCGCCTCGCCTGGCATGCGGCCGGGCCGGTGGCGATGGCCCGCAACCTGTTCCTGGCGATGCGCTCGCCCGAAAAGCTCGCCGCCGATCTCGACTGGCTCTATGGTTGGTGGGCGTAGGACGCTCGGCGGTCCTAAGTCGCCTTGTCAATTGTAAAGCCGCATCGACAGGCCGAGCGAGGCCGGCAGCGGATTCCACCAGCCGGTGCGCAGCCCGGCCGTGCGCAATGCCGCCGCCGTCCAGGTGTTGCAGCCGATCAGCGCGTTGGAATAGGCCGCACTCTCGATCGGGATGGCCCCGTTCGGCCCCTGCCGGAAGCTTGCCGCAATGTAATCGAGCAGCGCCGTAAACCGCTCCTCGCCGATGTCGAAGCCGGCGACGTCGCGATGCGGCTCGGCGATGTCGACGGAAATGTCGACATGCATTGCCGAGGCATCGACCGTCAGCGCCTTCATCACCGGCACCGCCTTCAGCTCCGACCAGGTCGGCGTCTCCAGATAGAAGGCGCGGCCGCCCCAGCCGAAGACGATGTAGCGGACCTCCGCCACGTCTGCTGGAATGCCGGCATCGACCAGGAAATGGAAGCGCCGGCGCACATCGTCGTCGACCGGGATGGCGATGTCGGTGTGGATCGGATTTTGCAGCACCAGGATACGGTGGCTTGTGCCGATCGGATCGGCAACGGCCGCCGGCCAGAGCGGGCGCGGCAGCAGCGTGCCCAGCGCCACCGCAAGGACTGCTGCAACGACCAGCAGGCCAAGAAAACGGGCAAGCTTCTTCATGGGAAAGGCATAGAACAAGCCATGCTCAAGGTGAAGCCCCTCCGAAAGGTGCACAGCTGACTTAGAGCTTGACGCGTATCCTCCCCGGGAGGATACGCTCAAGCATGTCAGATCACCTCCACGCCTCGCATCCTTCCATCATAAAGCGCCTGAAGCGCGCGCAAGGCCACCTTGCGGCGGTGCTGGCGATGATCGAGGCGCATCGCCCTTGCGTTGACCTGGCGCAGCAGCTTCATGCCGTCGAAAGGGCCATCAGCAGCGCCAAGCGCGAGCTGATCAACGATCACATCGAGCATTGCCTGACGGACAGCGTCGAAACCGGCGGCAACTCGCTGGCGGAACTCAAGCAGCTGGCGAAATATCTATGAATTCCATCGTAGCCCCCATTCTGGAATGGCTCGGGCTCGGCTCGCACGCCGCACATCATCACGGCGGTCACGGTCCGCACGGTCACAGCCATGGCGTCATCGACGCGACAATTGCCACCACCGACCGGGGCATCTGGGCAATCAAATGGTCGTTCGTGATCCTGGCCATCACCGCGGCATTGCAGATGGTCGTGGTTGCGTTGTCGGGGAGCGTGGCATTGCTGGCCGATACGATCCATAACATCGGCGATGCGACCACGGCGATCCCGCTATGGATTGCGTTCGTGCTGGCGCGGCGCAAGCCGTCGCGGATCTTCACCTATGGCTTGGGCCGGGTCGAGGATCTGGCCGGCATCATCATCGTGCTCATCATCCTGTTCAGCGCTGTAGTCGCTGCCTACCAAGCCATCGACAGGCTGATCAATCCACAAGTGGTGACACACCTGGGCTGGCTGACTGCGGCGGGTATTGTCGGCTTCCTCGGCAACGAGGCGGTTGCCGTGTTCCGTATCCGCGTCGGTCGCGAAATCAACAGCGCGGCACTGATTGCCGACGGCTACCACGCCCGCACAGATGGACTTACCAGCCTTGCCGTGGTCATCGGAGCCATCGGCGTTTGGTTCGGCTTTTCCTTGGCCGATCCGATCGTCGGTCTGCTGATCACGATTGCGATCTTCGGTATCGTCTGGCAATCGGCCCGCTCGGTGCTGACCCGCATGCTGGATGGAATCGAACCCGGTGTGATGGACGAAATCCGACATGCCGCCGAGCATGTTCCGGGCGCGCGCATTGTCGATGCCAAGGCGCGCTGGATCGGTCATAGATTGCACGCCGACATCGCAATTGCCGCGGACGGAACCCTGCCGCTGTCGGCGGCGAACAAGATCGCCGCAGCGCTGAAGGACGAACTATCCCAGCATATGCCGGCCCTGGCTGAGGCGAATGTGCGGTTTTCAACGGAACGTGGAGAGAACGACCATCCTCACGAGCACACGCATGACCACGGCCACATGCACTGACGCTCGCCGATTTTCTGCTAGTCTCGTCCGATGTTCCAGACGCTCGTCGAATTTCAGCGCACGATCTATCTGACGCTCGGCGAACAGATCAAGCTGCTTGCGGCCGGAGGCAATTGGCTGGCGTTCGTGGCCTTCCTGCCGATGGGCGTCGTGTTCGGGGCTGCCCATGCGCTGACGCCGGGGCACAGCAAGGCCGTCCTGGCGACTTATCTTGCCGGTTCGGATGCGAAGGTCTCGCGTGGTCTGCTCGTATCTATCACGCTATCGTTCACGCATGTGACGATTGCCGTTCTGATTGCGGCTCTCTCGCTGCCACTGGTCTCAATAGCATTGGGCAGCGTCGGCCGCGCTCCGCTTCTGGAGCACATCAGTCGCGGGCTGCTCGGCCTCATTGGCGTCTGGATGCTCTGGCGCGCTTTGAGCCACAGCCATCACCACAGGCACGAGGGCGAGGCTGTCGGCGTCATGGCAGGGCTGATCCCATGTCCGCTTACGCTTTTCGCGATGACTTTCGCGATGTCCAGGGGTGTTCCGGCAGCGGGCGTCCTGTTTGCCATCACCATGATGGTCGGCGTGGCGCTGACGCTGTCCTGCGTCGCCGTGTTGTCGATCGTGTTTCGGGAACGGCTTGTACAGTTTTTCGCGCGCCAGCCACGGCTGTTCGAAACCATCTCCCGGGCCATCGAGGGCGCCGCCGGTCTCGCCCTTGCCGGCGTCGCTGTCTGGCAGATCACCTCAGCTTGAGAGAAAATTTGGCCCCAGCCACTGCATGGCGTCCGGGCCGGTGCACCGGCTGGAACGAGCCTAGGCGACGCCGGTCATGTCACCTCGATCACGACCATCAGCCCGCCGCCGCCCTTCTCCTCGACATTGTTGTTCGTGGTGTGATGCGGGATGTGGCAATGGATCAGCCAATGCCCCGGACGCTGCGCCATCCAGATCACGTCGTAGCGCTGACCCGGCCCGACGTTGATCGTATCGGCAAGGAAACGACCCGAAGCGGGGACCGTCTCGGCAGGCCGAGCGCCGCCGTGACGGCGGCGGCAAGAATGATGCCGGTGGCATCGCCGGCGACGCAGTGGATGGTGGAGCCGACGCCCTGCTTCCAGAGCGGCCGGGTGAACACCTCATGCTCGCCCGGCCGTGGCTCCTTGTCCGCGAGCACGTAAAGCAGCAAGCCGAGCGGACCCATATAGAGGGTGACCAGGATGAAGCCCCATTTCATCACCACCGGCTCGGGATTGTTGCGATATTGGTCGAAGCCGACATAAAGCGTCGAAGCCAGCGCCAGCGCGAACCAAACGACAAGGAAATAATCGATCGGTTGGATGAGCATCAGGATGAAACCTTGACCTGCCGCCGCACGCGCCCACGCTGCTTGTTATACAACTCCCAATGGAAATGAACGCGGAAGGCGCGCTTATGATCCGCGCCGGCCTTGGTACCAGGTTGCAACGTGACCACTCGAACGGCCTGAAGCACGCTTGCTATCTTCTCGCGCAGCGCACGGTCAGCGCTCGTCGAATACGCGCGAAGCCAGCAAGACAGAGAGCCCGGTCCGCCGGTCTTGTCCCGAACCGGCGTACAGGATCAGTGCAGGATCTGCGACAGGAACAGCTTCGTGCGCTCATGGCGCGGGTGGTCGAAGAACTCGGCCGGCGTGTTCTGCTCGACGATCTGACCCTGATCCATAAAGATCACCCGGTTGGCGACTTTGCGCGCAAAGCCCATTTCGTGGGTGACGCAGAGCATGGTGATGCCTTCCTCGGCCAGCCCGACCATCGTCTCCAGCACTTCCTTGATCATTTCCGGATCTAGAGCCGAGGTCGGCTCATCGAACAGCATGATGCGCGGGTTCATGCACAGCGAGCGGGCGATCGCCACGCGCTGTTGCTGGCCGCCGGAAAGCTGGCCGGGATATTTGTTGGCCTGTTCCGGGATCTTGACGCGCTTGAGGAAATGCATGGCGATTTCCTCGGCCTGTTTCCGCGGCATCTTGCGCACCCAGATCGGCGCCAGCGTGCAATTTTCCAGAATGGTCAGATGCGGGAACAGGTTGAAGTGCTGGAACACCATGCCGACCTCGCGGCGCACCTCGTCGATCTTCTTCAGATCGTTGGTCAGTTCCTTGCCGTCGACTATGATCTTGCCCTTCTGGTGTTCCTCCAGTCGGTTGATGCAGCGGATCATCGTCGATTTGCCGGAGCCCGACGGGCCGCAGATGACGATGCGCTCGCCGCGCATCACCTTTAGATTGATGTCCTTCAGCACATGGAATTCGCCGTACCATTTGTGCATGGCGATGATGTCGATGGCAACATCGGTGGTGGAAATATGCATCTTGGCGGCATTGACCTTGATCTCTTCCGCGCTGACGGCGTTTTCTATGGCCATGACAAGGTCCCCTTTTTTAGCGTTTGTGGCCGGTGTCGAGACGGCGTTCCGTGTACATTGAATAGCGCGACATGCCGAAGCAGAACAGCCAGAAGATGAAGGCCGCGAAGACCAGGCCGGATCTGGCCGTCTGCGGCGTCGCCCAATTGGCGTCGGAGAAGTTCTGCTTGACGATGCCGAGGAGGTCGAACATCGAGATGACGATGACCAGGCTGGTGTCCTTGAACATGCCGATGAAGGTGTTGACGATGCCGGGAATGACCAGCTTCAGCGCCTGCGGCATGACGACCAGACCCATCTTCTGCCAGTAGCTGAGGCCGAGCGAATCGGCGCCCTCATACTGGCCTTTGGGGATCGCCTGCAGGCCGCCGCGCACCACTTCGGCCATGTAGGCGGCGGCAAACAGCGACACGCCGATCAGCGCGCGCAGGAACTTGTCGAAGCTGACGCCGGCCGGCAGGAACAGCGGCAGCATCACGCTGGCAAAGAACAGCACCGTAATCAGCGGGATGCCGCGTACCGTCTCGATGAAGATCACGCACAGCAGCTTGACGATCGGCATGTTCGAGCGCCGGCCGAGCGCCAGCACGATGCCGACCGGCAGCGACACAGCTATGCCGACGAAGGACAGGCTGAGCGTCACCAGCAGTCCACCCCAGAGCGGGGTTTCGACATAGGGCAGGCCGAACATGCCGCCGATCAGCAGAACGAAGGCGACGACCGGCAGTGCAAAAAAGAGAAGAATGGCATTCAGCCCCTTGCGCGGTACGCGCGGAATGAGCAGCGGCACCAGCAGCGCCACGAAGAGGATGGCCACCAGGATCGGGCGCCAACGCTCTTCCAGGGGATAGCGGCCGAACATGAACTGGCCGAACTTGGCGTTGACGAAAGCCCAGCAGGCGCCGGTCCAGCCGTCCGACTGGATGCCGCCCTGCGCCACGGTGGCGCAGACCGTGCGGTCCGGTCCCGTCCACTGGGCGTTGATGAAAGCCCAATTGACGATCTGCGGCAGGATCATGGCAACCAGCACGATGCCGATGATGGTCAGGATGGTGTCGCCGGTCGATGCGATCAGATTCTTGCGGACCCAGGCGGTGAGGCCGCGCTCGCTCGACGGCGCCGGCTGCGCCAGCGCCATCTCCGTCCGCACCCAGGACATATCGTGCTCTTGCATGGCCCTACCTCTCCACCAGCGCCATCCTGGCATTGACGACGTTCATGATCGCCGACGTGATCAGGCTGAGCGCCAGGTACACCGCCATCATGATCACCACGCCTTCGACTGCCTGCCCGGTCTGGTTCAAGACCGTGCCGGCCGTCGCCGTCAGGTCCGGATAGCCGATGGCGATGGCGAGCGAGGAATTCTTGGTCAGATTGAGATACTGGCTGGTCAGCGGCGGAATAACGATGCGCATCGCCTGCGGCACGACGACAAGCCTGAGGATCGATCCCGAGCGCAGCCCGAGTGCCGCGGCCGCCTCGGTCTGGCCTGCGCTGACGCCCCTGATGCCGGCGCGCACGATCTCGGCGATAAAGGCGGCCGTATAGCAGGACAACGCCAGATAGAGTGACAGGAACTCGGGCCTGACCTGAAAGCCACCGACGAGATTGAAGGTCGACTGCTTTGGAAATTCAAAGCTCAGCGGAAAGCCGCTCAGCGCGTAGGCCAGCAGCGGCAGGCCGACGATCAACGCCATGGATGTCCAGAACACCGGGAATGGCTGTCCCGTCGCCATCTGCCGCTGCCGCGCCTTGCGGGCGACGAACCAGGCCATGGCGATGCCGAGGAGCAGTGCGACCAGGATCAGCCAGGAGCCCTCGCCCCATATAGCGCGGGGAAAATAGAAGCCGCGCTGGTTGAGAAAGGAGCCGAACGGCAGATTGATGCTCTCGCGTGGCGGCGGCAGCACGGCGAGCACGCCGGAATACCAGAAGAAGATGACCAGCAGCGGCGGGATGTTGCGGAACACCTCGACATAAACGGTGCAGATCTTCCTGATCAGCCAGTTATGCGACAGCCGGCCGATGCCGACGATGAAACCGATGATGGTGGCGGTGATGATGCCGACGACAGCAACGATCACGGTGTTGATAAAGCCAACCAGGATGGCACGGAAATAGGTCGAATCCGATGAATAAGCGATGGCGCTTTCGCTGATGTCGAAGCCGGCGCGGCCCTTAAGAAAGCCGAAGCCGGAAGCGATGTGCAGCCGCGTCAAATTGGCGATGACGTTGTGGGTAACCCACCAGACACCCGCTACCAGCAGGACGAGGACCAGTGCTTGAAAGAATATGCCGCGGACGCGCGGATCATTGATGAAGGAACCGCGGCTTGGCTCCTCGCGAAGAACTTCCTGCGATGCCATTCGACAGTCCCCTGGAAAGAGAGACCGGAAGGCAGACGATCTGCCTTCCGGATCCATTTTCGATCAGCGGATCGGCGGAGCGTACTGCAGGCCACCCTTGGTCCACAGCGCGTTGATGCCGCGGGCGATCTTCAGCGGGCTGCCGGAGCCGACATTGCGTTCGAACATCTCTCCGTAATTGCCGACGGCCTTGACGATGTTGACGACCCAGTCGTTGGAGACACCTAGATCGGTGCCGATCTTGGTGTCGGCTTCCTGGCCGAGCACGCGCTTGATCTCGGGATTGTCCGAGTTCTTCATCTCGTCGACATTGGCCTGGGTGATGCCCAGTTCCTCGGCGTTGAGCAGCGCGAAATAGGTCCACTTGACGATGTGATACCACTGGTCGTCACCCTGGCGCACGGCCGGCCCAAGCGGCTCCTTGGAGATGATCTCGGGCAACACGACGTGGTCGGCCGGCGAGCTGAGCGTCAGGCGAATGCCGTAGAGACCCGACTGGTCGGTGGTGTAGACGTCGCAGCGGCCGGCGTCATATGCGGCGTTGACCTCATCCAGCTTTTCGAAAACGACGGGGTTGTACTCCATCTTGTTCGACTTGAAATAGTCGGCAAGGTTGAGCTCGGTCGTGGTGCCGCTCTGCACACACACTGCCGCGCCCGAAAGCTGCAGTGCCGAATTCACGCCCGGAAGCTTCTTGGCGTTGATCATGAAGCCCTGACCGTCATAATAGGTGACGCCGACGAAGTTCAGGCCAAGCGCCGTATCGCGGTTGATGGTCCAGGTGGTGTTGCGCGACAGGATGTCGACCTCGCCCGACTGCAGCGCGGTGAACCGCTCCTTGGCGCTGAGCGGCGTGAACTTGACTTTGGTGCCATCGCCGAAGACGGCGGCCGCCACGGCGCGGCAGAAATCCACATCGATGCCTTTCCATTCACCCTTGTCGTCAGGCGCCGCGAAGCCAGCAAGACCCGTATTGGTGCCGCACTGGATGAAGCCTTTCGCCTTGACATCGTCGAGCGTGCTCGCCGATGCGGCCGAAGCCGCGAATCCAAACGCGGCGGCGCCCAAAAGGCCGATTGCAATGTGTTTCATGACCCACTGACCCTTTTCTGTTTTTTCCAGGCGAACCTGATTTTTTCCCGTGTGAACGCAGCTAAGTATCCCGGCCCGTTACCGGAATCCCGCATCGTCACCGACGCGCTGCCTCCCATTCACGAACAACATCGAAGGCGATTATTCCTGTGAGGTCAAGGGAAATGACCAAATCCGAAAGACTTTGAAAACCAACCGCCTGAAATGCCTGAAATTGCAGACAAACGCGCTCGCAAATTGGTCAGCGCGCCAATAAAGCCGGCAAAGTCCGACCGTGAGTTGCCAAGCGCACTTGGCAGCCTTCCCGCGGATCCACGGCTCGTTGCTGAATTGGCATATTCAAGACCTTGGCCTGGCGGGTGCGGTGCGGTTGCGCGGCCAATGCCGCCGCACTATGGCTAACGACCAACCCATGGGACGAAAAGCAATGGCAAAAGACGACAGCGAGATGGGCGTCAACACGCGGCTCGCCCATTCCGGCAACAACCCGCATGACTATTTCGGCTTCGTCAATCCGCCGGTGGTGCATGCCTCGACCGTGCTCTATCCCAATGCGGCGGCGATGGCTTCACGCAGCCAGAGATACACCTACGGCACGCGCGGCACGCCGACCACCGATGCGCTGAACAGCGCGATCGATGCGCTGGAAGGTTCGGCAGGCACGGTCGCGGTACCGTCCGGCCTGGCGGCGGTGACGCTGCCGCTGCTCGCATTCCTGTCGGCCGGCGATCATCTGCTGATCGTCGATTCCGTTTATCATCCGACCCGCAACTTCGCCGACACGATGCTGAAGCGGCTGGGCATCGAGGTCGAGTATTACGAACCGCGCATCGGCGCCGGCATCGCGGCGCTGATCAAGCCCAACACCAAGGTGGTGTTCACCGAATCGCCGGCCTCCAACACTTTCGAGGTGCAGGACATACCGGCCATCGCCAAGGCAGCGCATGCCGCCGGCGCCATCGTCATGATGGACAACACCTGGGCGACGCCGCTCTACTTTCGCCCCCTCGACCATGGCGTCGACATCTCGATCCACGCGGCGACGAAATACCCGGCCGGCCATTCCGACGTGCTGCTCGGCACGGTGTCGGCCAATGCGGACTGCTGGAAGCAGCTTTTCGAGACGTTCAACACGATGGGCTGCTGCGCCGGGCCTGACGACGTCTACCAGGTGCTGCGCGGCCTGCGCACGATGGGCGTGCGGCTGGAGCATCATCAAAAGAGCGCGCTTTCCCTCGCCGGCTGGCTGGAGGGTCAGCCGGGCGTAGCGCAGGTGCTGCATCCGGGGCTGCCCAGTCATCCCGACCACGCCATATGGAAGCGCGATTTTTGCGGATCGAGCGGCATCTTCTCGATCGTTCTCGCGGGCGGCGGACAGAAGCAGCAGCACGCCTTCCTCGACGCGTTGAAGTTTTTCGGCCTCGGCTATTCCTGGGGCGGCTATGAGAGCCTTGCCGTGCCGGTATTCCTTGGCGACCGCACCATCGCCAAGGGCCCGTATGACGGGCCGCTGGTGCGCCTGCAGATCGGGCTCGAGGATGTAGGGGATTTGAAGGCCGACCTGGCGCGCGGGCTGGCGGCGGCCGCTGGGGCCTGAGCCAGCACCTTTTCAAACTGAGTCAGAAAATCGGCGTAACAGCCTGGAAAAATTGCGATCCTGAGCGATATCATGGCGACCGATCGGGCGATGATACGGCTCTACAAAATAGAGGCGGCGGTGTGGTGAAGGCGGTAGAATAGCCTCTGCCAGTCCTTGACACGGATTGAGGCTGGCCGGCGGGATCAGTCGGGAACCTTTTGTCGGCCGATGCATCCAATGTCGCGATGAGAAGCCTATCAGGAGATCGGCTATGCCTGCTGCGTTGACGGCAACGCCCGCCGCTTCGGGCGACATGCAGCTTGTCGGCCGCGCGCTGGCACGTGATGGCGATGCGTTCCGCACCATCATCAAGACGCACAACCAAAGGCTCTACCGCATCGCCCGAGGCGTCGTGCGTAACGACAGCGAGGCCGAGGACATCGTCCAGGAGGCCTATGTCAGCGCCTTTGCCCATCTCGAGGCCTTTCGCGGCGATGCCTCGCTCGCCACGTGGCTATCGCGTATCGTCATCAACGAAGCGCTCGGCCGCTTGCGCAAAAGGCGGCGAATGGTAGCGATGCCTGAAAACCCGCAAGCCGAAATCATCCGGTTTCCCCTCAACCCGAGCGACGATCCGGAGCGGACGATGGCGCAACGGCAGATCCTTGAGCTTGTCGAACGGGCAACCGACAGTCTTCCCGATGTCTACCGGATGGTGTTCGTGGCGCGCGTCATCGAGGGATTGAGCATCGAGGAAACCGCCGAACTGCTTGGCGTGCGACCAGAAACCATCAAGACCCGGCTGCACCGCGCCCGCGCGCTGGTGCGCAAGGCGCTGGACGACCAGATCGGCCCGGTGCTGCTCGACGCCTTTCCCTTCGCGGGCCGGCGCTGCGAACGGCTGACCAATGCCGTGATGCAGCGGCTTGGTCTTTCCGGATAGGCCGCGCCGATTTTCGCGGGAACGTTTGGCGGCGACCTGCATCCAATGAGCATCACTGAAAACGAAGCCCGATGCAGTTCCGCGTCGGGGCGAAGGAGAGCATCATGTTTATTCGATCGACCACGGCACTGGCCGCAGTTTTCCTGCTTAGCGCAGCGCCCTTGTCGCAAGCTGCCGACAAACCGACCGATCCGCAGATCGCACATATCGCCTACACAGCGGGCGTGCTTGACGTCGAAGCGGCCAAGCAGGCGCTGAAGAAATCGAAGAACAAGGAGGTCGTGGATTTCGCCAAGGACATGGTGCGAGATCACGAGGCGGTCAACAAACAGGCTCTCGACCTGGTCAAGAAGCTCAAGGTCACGCCTGAGGATAATCCGACCAGCAAGGCGCTGACCAAGGCAGCGGCCGAAGAACGTGCCAAGCTTGCCAAGCTCAAGGGCGCCGCGTTCGACAAGGCCTATGTCGCCAGCGAGGTGGCCTACCACAAGCAGGTCAATGGCGCGCTCGAAACACTGCTGATTCCGTCGGCCAGCAATGCCGAGCTGAAAAGCCTGCTGGAAACCGGCCTGAAAATATTCCAGGGCCACGAACAGCACGCCGAACACGTCGCCGGCATGCTGAAGTGAGGATTGGGCCGATGATGTCGAGGCGGCATCTGTGGGTTGCGCTGGCATTGGCCATGGTTGCCGCGCCGGCCAAGGCCGAAACCATCGAGGTGACGATCGAGAAGCTTGTGTTTTCGCCGGCAAAGATCGAGGCGAAGGTCGGCGACACGATCAGGTGGGTAAACAAGGACGTGTTCGCCCACACGGCAACCGTCAACGGCGCCTGGGAAGTGATGATCCCGCCGAAGAAGGCGGCGAGCCTGACGGTGAAGAAGGCGGAATCGGTCGATTATTTCTGCCGCTTCCATCCCAACATGAGAGGCCATCTGACGGTGACATCGCCCTGACTGGCTGATGCATGTCGCGCAAAAGTGTGCAGCGGTTTTGCGATAACGACATGCATAAACAACAGCCCAATGCGTGTCGCATGAGGCCGGTCTAATGCGACGCGCTTTTAGGCCGCCAGCCATGCCGTCCCTACAAGAAGCGTGACCAGCGTCAACGGCAGGCCGACCTTGAAGAAGGCGATGAAGCCCAGCGGTTTGCCGGAGACCCGCGCGTGCTCGGCAACGATCAGATTGGCGACCGAGCCAAGCAGCGTGAAATTGCCGGCCAGCGTCGAGCTCATGGCGACGACTAGCCAGGCCCGCTCGGGGTTTTCCAGTCCGGGCACGAACGGCTTCAGCGCCAGCACGGCCGGGACATTGCTCATGATGTTGGACAGCACTGCGGTGAAGCCGGACAGCCGCCAGACATCATTCAGCCCGAGGTCCTTTGCCGAGGCGACGATGTCGGGCGTCAGCAGCGTCTTCTCCGCCCCGGCGACGACGATGAACAGCCCGGCGAACATGAACAGCAGCGGCCCATCGATCTCGCGATAGATGCGCTCAGGTTTGATGGCGCGGGTCAAAAGAAGAATGGCGCCGCCGATCAGCGCTGCCTTGGCGACTGGAACGCCGGCGAAGAAGGCGATCGCCAAACCGACACAGACGACCACCGCCTTCACCACCTGCCCCGGCAGCATGCGGCCGCGATAGACTTCGGGGCTGAGCTCGGCCTTGCGCGAAAATTCGGCGCGGTAGACGATGCGGATGATGACGATGACGGCGACGAGGCCGAACGCCGCGACCGGCGCCAGCGCCGCCGAGAAGGCCGGATAGGAAATCCCCGACAGCGCGCCGATGACCATGTTCTGCGGATTGCCGGTGATGGTGGCGACGCTGCCGCAATTGGACGCCGTGGCGGTGGCGATCAGATAGGGAACCGGATTGCGGTTGATGACGCGGGTGACATGGACGACGATCGGCGCCATGACCAGGCAGATGGCGTCGTTGACCAGGAACGCCGACAGGACGCCGGTCAACAGCGTCACCATCACCAGCAGCATGAACGGCGCATGCGCATGCTCGATGGCGAACCCGCCGAGCGCGCGAAAGGCGCCCGACACTTTCAGATGCGCCACGACGATCATCATGCCGAGCAGAAGCGTGATGGTGTCGAAGCTGATGGCGCGGTAGGCGTCCTCCATGTCGAGCGCGCCGATGGCGATCATCGCCGCACCGCCGAGCAGCGCGATCCCTGCCCGGTCGAGGCGCAGCCCGGGTATCCTGCCGATTGCGACGCCGGCATAGGTCAGGACAAGGATCAGCAATGCCGCCGCGCCCATCGCTGTCATGTGTTGGAAATCCTGTGCGACTGGCGAGTGAACCTGTCCGGAATGGACATTGAAAATATTGGCGATCCCGACAGGATTCGAACCTGTGACCATCGGCTTAGAAGGCCGGTGCTCTATCCAGCTGAGCTACGGGACCGCTGGCCGGCCGCACGACCGGCTGATTTGTTCTTGGCGCCGGCACGGGCCGGCATGGCCGTCAATGCGTCCAGGGCGTCCTGCGGTCATAGCGGAAATTCTCCGCATAAGAAATCTGGCGGCGCTTGATTTCCTTCGGCTCCTCGACGCGAAAAGCGAGCCCTTCCTTCTCGGCATAGGCCACCGCCTCTTCCCTGGTGTCGAAGGTCAGCCTGATCTGGCTTCGCATGTCGCCGGACGTGGTGTAGCCCATCAGCGGATCGATCTTCTTGCGCTGCTCCGGATCGAATTCCAGCACCCAATAGCCGGTCTTGGCCTTGCCGGACTGCATCGCGGTTTTGGCTGGGCTGAAAATGCGGGCTGACATGACCACCTCATTGCTGGTTGCAAGCACACGACCCCGAGACCACATTACTGTTCTCTGGCCATGCACTAGCCCGTCATTACTGCGCAATGCCGTCGGCAGCAAGGCCGATGGCTTTTTACGCTTGCTTTGGCGGGCTGAAATCACTAGGCAACAGACCGTTCGGAGTGTAGCGCAGCCTGGTAGCGCATCTGGTTTGGGACCAGAGGGTCGGGAGTTCGAATCTCTCCACTCCGACCATTCACCAAGCGAATCTCGTCGGCAGCGCAAGTGGATCACGCTCAAGCGTGTCTCCGTCGCCGGTCATGTTTAAGCGACGGACGGACAGCACGAGCCCGCGCTGCCCGTCCGACATGTAAGCCGTCAGCCCTGGATGAAGGCCAGCAGATCCGGATTGATGATCTCCGGGTGGGTGGTGCACATGCCGTGCGGAAGGCCCTTGTAGACCTTGAGCGTGCCGTGCTTCACCAGCCTGGCCGCAAGCAGCGCGGAATCGGCGATCGGTACGATCTGGTCGTCGTCGCCATGCATGATCAGGACGGGAACCTCGATGTTCTTGAGGTCGTCGGTGAAATCGGTCTCCGAGAACGCCTTGATGCAGTCGTAATGGGCCTTGGCTCCGCCCATCATGCCCTGGCGCCACCAATTGTCGACGGCGCCTTGCGAGACCTTGGCGCCCTCGCGGTTGAAGCCATAGAACGGGCCGGCCGGCACGTCCCTGTAGAACTGGGCGCGGTTAGCGGCCAGGGCGGCACGAAAACCGTCGAAGACTTCAATCGGCAAGCCGCCGGGATTGCTGTCGGTCTTGACCATAATCGGCGGCACGGCGCCGATCAGCACCGCCTTGGCAACACGGCCGCCGCCGCCATAGAGCGCGACGTAACGCGCCACCTCGCCGCCACCGGTCGAGTGGCCGATGTGGATCGCACCCCTGAGATCGAGATGCGCCGCCAGCGCCGCAACATCGGCGGCGTAGGTGTCCATGTCGTTGCCGGTCGCGGTCTGCGACGAGCGGCCGTGGCCGCGGCGGTCATGTGCGATGACGCGGTAGCCCTTTTCGAGGAAGAACAGCATCTGGTTGTCCCAGTCGTCTGAGCTCAGCGGCCAGCCGTGATGGAACACGATCGGCTGGCCCTTGCCCCAATCCTTGTAGAAAATCTCGGTGCCGTCATGGGTGGTGAATGTGCTCATGGTTCTACTCCTTGATGAAAAAGTCGGGGGGTAACAGGGAAGCTTTTAGCCCCCTTCAGCTGGACAAATTATAACAGTGCGGTCAGGGTGAGCATTGGCAAAACGGACATTCAACGTGGCAAAACTGACAAATGACGGCGGCGCGTGATCTGATCGAAATCGGCCTTGTCTTGTATCCCGGTGTGCAGGAAGCAGCCGTGCTCGGCCTGACCGATCTTTTCATGCTGGCAAACCGGCTGGCTGTCGAGCGGTCGCCCGAGGCGGCGAGGCTTCGCGTCAGTCATTGGCAATTGGAGGACGCGGGCCACACCGTAGTCCGCACCTTCGACAGCGACCCCGGCGCCGACAATGAACCAGCCATGGTTATCCTCCCGCCGACCTTGGGAGATCCGATCGCTCGGGAAGCAGCCGCGCCCTATGCCGGCTGGCTCAGGGATCGCCACACGGCAGGCGCGACGCTCGGTTCGGTCTGTGCCGGCGCTTTCGTGCTTGCCGAAACCGGCCTGTTGTCCGGCCGTGCGGCGACGACGCACTGGGCTTATCGCGACGCGCTGGCGCTACGCTTTCCCGACATCCTGCTCGACGCCGACAGGCTGGTCATCGACGATGGCGACATCATCACCGCGGGCGGCTACATGGCCTGGACCGATCTCGGCCTGAAGCTGGTGGACAGGGTGCTCGGGTCAGCCGTCATGATGGACACGGCGCGTTTCATGCTGGTCGACCCGCCGGGCCGCGAGCAACGTTTTTACAGTCCGTTTGCGCCGCGGCTGACCCACGGCGACGAAGCGATTCTCAAGGTGCAGCACTGGCTGCAGGCGAACGGCGCGCGCGATGTGACGCTTGGCGCCATGGCCGATCACGCCGGGCTGGAGGAGCGGACTTTTTTGCGGCGCTTCCGCAACGCCACCGGCCTCAAGCCGACCGAATATTGCCAGCACCTGCGGGTCGGCAAGGCGCGCGAGATGCTGGAAACCACGATACGAGCGATCGACCAGATCGCCTGGGAGGTCGGCTATGACGATCCCGGCTCCTTCCGCAAGGTATTCGCCAGGATAACCGGCCTCGTGCCTGGCGATTACCGCCGGCGCTTTGGCGTGGAACAAGCGGCGCTTGGGGGAGACGATCGGTCTGAAACGGTAGCGAGGCTAGAGCAATGACGGACCGACCAATCGCGACCTGCGATGAGTGCGGCAGCACATATTTTTCCGACAGCAGCGCAATGGCCAGTCTATGTGCCGAATGCGCATCTCTGCTCTATGGATATCCAAACTGCGAACATAATTTCGAAAGCGGCCGATGCACGGCCTGCGGGTGGGACGGCTCTCGATCAAAATACGTCGCCGATATTATTTCCAGGCAAGACCGACAGCGTTGAGAATATCGCTATCAGCTGGCGAGAAAATCACACTTCAAGGCGACTGGTCGGATCGCCGCATATGGCAAGCTCGCCGGGAAGAGAACCCCAACCACCCATCTCCCGGCGAGCCTACTACCTGATTTGATACGCAATCAGGACCGGGATTAGCCGGCAAGCTCTTTGCTGCAAGACAGATGCCAGCTTTTGTTCCCGAAATGGGACAGTGGCGGAACTGGAATCGTCAAATCTCGAACTCGCCCTGCCCTTCGTCCATGGCGCTGACCGTCTCGGCTGCCAGGGCGCGGGTGATCGGCGTCTTGCGCTCGAGCGCGGTGCGGTCGAGCCGTTCGACCACCCGCATGGCAGTGGCCAGCGAGCGCTCGATGCGGCGCACCAGATATTGCACGACATGCGGCTCGACCTCGACCTGGCGGTCGGCGAACAGCTTTGTGATGACGCCGGCCAGCAGAAGATCGTCGGGTTCGTGGATCTCGACGGTAGCCGCCGCCTTCAGCCGCGACGCCAGGTCGGGCAGCCTGACGCCCCAGGCGGACGGGAAGCGCCGCGCCGTCAACAGCAAGCTCGAGCCGGCGCCGCGCACCGCGTTGATCAGGTGGAAGAGGCCGTGCTCATCGATCGGTTCGGCATCGATATCGTCGATCAGGGCCGGATGCGCACCGAGGTTTTCGATGCAGTCGCCGATGCGGCCGGCCTCCACTTTCACGGCGTCGGCGCGGGTCCGCCAAATCGAGGCCAGATGGGTTTTTCCCGAGCCGGCCGGCCCGGCCAGCACGACAACCGGCGACGGCCAGTCCGGCCAGCGGTCGACAAGCGCCGCCGCCTGGCTGTTGGTGCTGGAGACGACGAGCTCGTCGCGCGAATAGCCGGTGCCGTGGCCTAGATCGAGCGGCAATTGACGCGGCGGATCGATCTTGTCCGGCATCTGGCTCAACCGCGCGCGCCCCCGCGGCGCCGCACCTGCAGCGGCGGCACCGGCTCGTCGGCATGGCCCTTGTAGAGCGGCGATTCGAGATAGCGGGCGATGGCGAAACGCACCAGAACGGCAACGGCGGCGGAAGCCGGCACGGCAATCAGCAGGCCGACGAAGCCGAACAGCGCGCCGAAGGCAAACAGCGCAAACATCAGCCACACCGGATGCAGACCGACGCTTTTGCCGACCAACCGCGGCTGCAGGATATTGCCCTCGATGAACTGCCCGACGAAGAACACGCCGGCCACCGCCGCGATCATGGTCCAGTCCGGCCAGAACTGGACGAAGGCGACGCCGACGGCCAGCACCAGGCCGGTCAGCGAGCCGACATAGGGGATGAACGAGATCAGCCCGGCAAACAGGCCGATGAGGATGCCGAAATTCAGGCCCGTCAACGTCAGGCCGGTGGCATACATGGCGCCCAGCACCAGGCACAGCGTGCCCTGTCCGCGCACGAAGCCGGCGGTTGCCGTATTGATGTCCCTGGCGATCGCCCTGACGGTCTTGACATAGTCGCGCGGCACCCAGCTGTCGACGATTGCCACCATGCGGTCCCAGTCGAGCAGCATGTAGAAGGCGACGACCGGCGTCACCACGAACAGGCTGACCACCGAGACCAGCGCCACGCCGGAGCTCCAGATCGAGGTGAAGACGGTGGTCAGGAGGCCGAAGCCGGAGGTCAGCAGCGAGTTCAAGCCTTCACGCAGACCGTTGGCGTCGACGCCGAATTTTTCTTCCAGCCATTTCGGGTCGAAGCTGGTGATCAGGCCCTGCAGCCGGGTCAGATAGTCCGGCAGCTTGCTGGCGAAATCAGCCATCTGCGAGGCGAGCACCGGAACCAGGATGACGACGGCCAGCACCAGGACGACGATAAAGGCGATGAGGATGACCACCGTCGCCATCAGCCTGGACAGGCCGAGGCGCTCCAGCCGGTCGGCCACAGGATCGAGGAAATAGGCGAGCACCATGCCGGCAACGAAGGGCAGAAGGATGCCGCTGAAGACATAAAGGAAGACGGCGAGGATGATGGCGCTGACCAGCCAGAAGCGGATCTGGCGGCGAAACGACGCCGATGCCGCAGCCTCCGCTGCCGCGGCTTCGGCCTCGGCGTCGATGGACCGTTCGTCAGGTGCCCGGTGGTCAGGTGCCCCGTGTTCAGGTGCCGGGTGTGGAGCCTTCGCCATAGCCGCTCATATGCCTCAGCCAAGCCACGAGATAGGCCGCGGCCGAAGCCACGGTCAAGACCCCGGACAGCAATATGAGGGCCGGCCTCAGCGGATCGAGACGGATGTCGAAGGCGAGTTCGCCCAACACCACTGCCGCCAGCACGATCTGGATCGCGGTGTTGGCCTTCGACACCAGGAGCGGCTTCATCTCGACCGGATGCGCCATGACGGTGGATAAAAGCACGGCGCAGACGATCAGTGCGTCGCGCGACACCATGGTAACGACCAGCCACAGCGGCAGTTCGCCGCTGAAGCCCAGGACCACGAAAACCGAGACCAGCAGCAGCTTGTCGGCCATCGGATCGAGATAGGCGCCGAGCCTGGAAAACTGGTTGAAATGACGGGCGATGAAGCCGTCGACGCCGTCGGAAATGCCGGCAATGAGGAAGCCGGCAAAGGCCCAGTCCCAGCGTTCCTGCAGCATGGCCAGCACCACGGCCGGCACCAGCACGAAGCGCATGATCGTGATCATGTTGGGGATGGTCAAACGCATATCCCGTCGCTCTTGTTTGTCGATACATGATGGAGATGGAGGGTTACGGCAAGTGAGAAGCGACACAGAAGCTGCCAATCTCCCCACGAGGGCGCCAGCAATGAAATAGGTCAAGACCGATGTCGATTTCGGGGAGGCTCATTCGTCTCACGATAGGAAGCCGAGGAAATTTGCCCAGCAAGGAAACGGACGCGATGACAATCACTATCACAGCATTTGAACGATCGCCCGATGGCGGCAAGGGACTGGCGCGCGATACGCGCGTTCGCTGGGCGCTCGAAGAAGTGGGGCAGCCGTATGAGGTTCGTCTTGTTTCCTTCGCAGAAATGAAGGCGCCTGGCCATCTGGCCATCCATCCCTTCGGCCAGATCCCCACCTATGAGGAAGGTTCTCTCTCGCTGTTCGAAACCGGCTCGATCGTCTTTCACCTTGCTGAGCAGCATGCGGGATTGCTGCCGAAGGATCGCAATGCCCGCGCGCGTGCGATCACGTGGATGTTTGCCGCACTTAACACCGTCGAGCCGACGATCCTCGAATTAACGACGGCAAGAATATTCGAACGTGACAAGCCTTGGAGCGAGGAGCGCTTGCCGTTGGTAAAGGACCGTGTTCGCGCTCGGCTGGACAAACTCTCGGCCCACTTGGGCGTCGCCGACTGGCTCGATGATACGTTCAGCGCAGGCGATTTATTGATGGTATCGGTGCTGCTGCGACTAAGAATGTCAGGCATTTTGGACGAATATCAAAACTTGGCTGCCTATGTAGCGCGCGGGGAAGCTCGGCCGGCTTATATCCGGGCTTTCGCCGCGCAATTTGCAATCAACGCAGAGGGGCGTGAAGAATAGCCAGCGTTGAACTAACCAAATGGAAGCGAGCCCGAAGCGCGCTATCCTTTGGCCGTTAGGAAACAAGGCGCGCTTTGGATGGACTAATAGGCCGCTAGCAAGGCACGATGCGCAACAGAGAGGGAGTGGAACCTTGTCTTTGGCCGTTGGCGAAGTGCGTAAGTATCTCGATACGTTCATGACGGGACATGGCTTTCGCCGCATCCGGAAAGGCGTCTTTGAAGTCGACCGGAGCGACGATATCAGCCTGATTCTCGAAGAGGCCTTTACTGCAAGCCATGGCGATGTTCATTTGAACATGCTCGTTTACCTGGACTTTCTTACCGTCAGGCCGTTGCTTGAAAGGCTGTACGGCAAAAAATGGATCTGGCCCGGACTGTCGCAGTTTCATCCTGAAACGATATTTAACAATGAGCTGAAAGCTTATGCTCGTTACTTTGAGCACCTTGACCAGACGAGCATAGATAGGTTGCTGGGGAAATATGTCGAGCTGGCGCGACGGATCAGGGCTCAGAACCCGGACCTCGCCAGTTACGTCGCCGGACATAGCGAGTTGCTCGACAAACCTTACGAATTCACACAGCCCTTCGCAGTTCGAATCCTCGCGCTGATTGCCTGCGAAATCGAACTTGGGCACTACGAGCGGGTTAAGCAGGCTGTGCACTGGATTCGAACGAACAATGGCGGAATAGCGCTGAGCGGCTACGCCAAGGCACAACTCGACCGCGTCGACATGGTTCTGGCGGAACGAGAGGGGCGTCCATAAGGGGGGCAGCTTGGGCGACTGTCCACTCCTTTGTCGAGCCAAGACCGTCTGATCCCGCCGTCATCCTTGCGAGGTGCGGCCGTTCATGCGAAGAGCCCGTGAAGCGACAGCCTATTTCCCCACTGCTGAATGACGATGGCGCAGAGAATCACAATCGCTTGGCGAGTAACGCTTTGTTATCTGGCCGGACTGACGGAAAGTCTTTTGGTCTTCGCATTTTTCGGAGCCTCGCACCGCAACGTGGCAGCGCAGGATCTTCTTTCGACCTTCGCTCTTTATCTGGCCGTAGGCGTGGTCGTCTCTTGGCCCCTCTGGCTGACCGCCGCTGTCGTCGCGTTCGTTTTCTCAAGGTCAGTCGCTGCAAAGCCAGGTCTGTGGACTGCCGCGGCGGCTTTGATCGCCGCCGGCTTCTCGTATGGGACCCTGCCCTTCGACGGTGAGATCAGGTCTCTTGCCACCGTCGGAGGCCTCGCCGCAATTCTGGCAGGGATTTCTTTTTACTGTTGGAGTGTATCACGCCCGGTTCCGCCGTTATCCAACTGAAACACCATCATCACGCGCTTGCCTTGCGGGGCAAAACCGTTCATGCGAAGAGCCCGCAAGCGAATGAAACCAGCGACAGGCAAGCGCAACAGATGAGCAGGCGCCGGAAATGAGCAAGCGCAAGAACGGGCTCACCTATGCCGAAGCGGGCGTCGACATCGATGCCGGCAACCTCATGGTCGAGAAGATCAAGCCGCTGGTGCGCGCCACCCGCCGGCCGGGCGCCGATGGCGAGATCGGCGGCTTCGGCGGCCTGTTCGACCTCAAGGCCGCCGGCTTCACCGATCCGGTGCTGGTGGCCGCCAATGACGGCGTCGGCACCAAGCTGAAGATCGCCATCGATGCCGGCAAGCACGATACGATCGGCATCGACCTCGTCGCCATGTGCGTCAACGACATCGTCGTGCAAGGCGCCGAGCCGCTGTTCTTCCTCGACTATTTCGCCACCGGCAAGCTCGATCCCGACCAGGGTGCTTCGATCGTCGGCGGTATCGCTGCCGGCTGCCGGCAGGCCGGCTGCGCGCTGATCGGCGGCGAGACGGCGGAAATGCCCGGCATGTATCACGACAAGGATTACGACCTTGCCGGCTTTGCCGTCGGTGCCGCCGAACGCGGCCAGCTGCTGCCGACCGACGACATCGTCGAAGGCGACGTGCTGCTCGGCCTCGCCTCGTCGGGCCTGCATTCGAACGGCTTTTCGCTGGTCCGCCGCATCGTCGCCGTAAGCGGCCTTGGCTGGGGCGATCCGGCGCCGTTCAATGACGAGGCGACGCTGGCCGAGGCGCTGCTCGAGCCGACGCGCATCTACGTCAAGTCGATCCTCAAGGCGATCCGCAACACGCATGGCATCAAGGCGCTAGCCCATATCACCGGCGGCGGCTTTCCCGAAAATATCCCGCGCGTTCTGCCCAAGGATTTTTCGGCCGAGCTCGATCTCGGCGCCATCGAGGTGCCGCCGGTGTTTTCGTGGCTGGCCAAGACCGGCGGCGTCGCGCCGGAAGAGATGATGCGGACCTTCAATTGCGGCATCGGCATGATCCTGGTCGTCGCCTCCGGCCAGGCGGCGCAGGTCGCTGCCGTTCTGCAGGAGGCCGGCGAGACGGTGACGCCGATCGGCCAGATCGTGCCGCGCCGCGATGCCGGCGTCATCTATCGGGGCTCGATTGGCCTATGACCAGGAAACGGACGGTCGTACTGATCTCGGGGCGCGGCTCCAACATGACGGCGCTGGTTGCGGCGGCGAGCAACCCGGCCTATCCGGCCGAGATCGTCGGCGTCATCTCCGACCGCGCCAATGCCGCCGGCCTTGGCATCGCCGCGGCGCGCGGCATCGCCACCAGAGTGATTTCGCGCTCCGACTATGCCAGCAAGCAAGCGCATGACGAGGCGATCGATGCGGCCCTCTTGTCGTTCGGCGCCGAGATCGTCGCGCTGGCCGGCTATATGCGCATCCTCGGCGCGCGCTTCGTAGAGAAGTGGCAGGGCCGCATGATCAATATCCACCCTGCCCTGCTGCCTGCCTTCAAGGGGCTGGATACGCATGCGCGGGCGCTGCGCGCAGGCATGCGCATCCATGGCTGCACGGTGCATTTCGTCACGCTCGACATGGATGACGGGCCGATCATCGCCCAGGCCGCCGTGCCGGTGATGGTCGGCGACAATGAGGATACGCTGGCCGCGCGCGTGCTCAAGGCCGAGCACCAGCTCTATCCGCTGGCGCTGGGCCTAGTCGCCGAAGGCAAGGCGCGGATGGAAGGCGGCCGCACGGTGTTTTCGCGCTTCGCCGACGATGCCGACAACGCCACGTCGGTGGTGATCGCGCCCGACCCGCTGCGCGAAGAGACCGATCTCGAGCACCTGGCGCGGATCACGCCGTGAGGGTCCGCAGAAACGGCCAATAAATCGCCGGGGAATGACAGAATAGATCAATGGACGTTTTCGACAGCGCGATCCGGACAAAGCGTGATCTCGCCGGCGTCTTCGAGTACGACGAGGCGGACGATCCGAAAAGTGCCACGGCATATTTTTATCTCTGTCGGATCGAGGACGGACGAGTAGGTCCCGTCGTCGGTGCAATTCACCTTCGATCGGGCGATTGGGCCATCACTGAAGCAGACATTTTGGTCAGATGGGATAAAGATGAACGGCATGTAGGCCTGTTCATCTTTGGTGCGCTTTGGGCGAGTTTTGATACCGCCATGGGCACAAAACATGGCGGCGGCTATGGGAAAGACTTTCAGCCGGACATCTCTTGGACTTGAATTGAATCCATGAAGCAACTGCTGCTCCTGCGTCACGCCAAGTCGAGTTGGGACGATCCCGACCTCATCGACTTCGACCGGCCGCTGTCCGCGCGCGGGCTGAAGGCAGCACCACTGGTCGGGCGCGAACTGGCCCGGCGCGGCTGGCTGCCGGAGTTGGCGCTGGTGTCGCCGGCACTGCGCACCCGCGACACATGGCGGCTGGTCTCGGCGGAATTGCCGGCGAAGGTGCAGGCCAAATCTGCCCA
This sequence comes from Mesorhizobium sp. M0074, assembly GCF_040322975.1. Classification (NCBI taxonomy): domain Bacteria; kingdom Pseudomonadati; phylum Pseudomonadota; class Alphaproteobacteria; order Hyphomicrobiales; family Phyllobacteriaceae; genus Mesorhizobium; species Mesorhizobium sp. M0074. Next base: position 112,692 of record NZ_JAMYUM010000008.1, on the reverse strand, counting down.
GGCGCTTTACGAGGCAGCAGCGGCGGACATCCTCGCCAAGGTGCGGCAAGTGAAGGCGGGGACCGGAACGCTGCTGGTGCTTGGCCACAATCCCGGGTTGGAGGAGTTCGCGCGCGGTCTTGCCGGGGCTGGATCTGATGAAGCGGCGCTGAAAAAACTGGCGGAAAAATTCCCGACCGCGGCCCTGGCTCGGTTCGACGTCGATGGCGATTGGGCCGGTCTCACCTTCGGCAGCGCCCGGCTGACGCACTGCATTTGGCCGAAGGATCTTCGCTAGGGACTGCCTGACAGGCCGGGGGATCGCCGACCTTTCGGCCAAACCCGGCTTCGCACAAACAAAAGCGGCGGGCCAAGCCCGCCGCTCTTCGTGCTCCGGGGTTTGAGGAACTATCGGCCCCAGTTGCCCCGGCCAGATTGGGGCACTACGGGTTGATCAGTGCCGAACCGGGTCGTCGCCTCGGTGTCGACGGCGTTGTGCTCGGCCGTCAGCGGCTTGCGGATGGAACCGGTAAACCCGCTGTCGATGGTGCCGACAGGCGCGTTGCCAACAGGCGCGGCCGGCTGGTTGACGCCGTCCGAACCATAGTGATCACTGCCTGCAAAGGCGCTGCCCGTGGCGACGAGGACGATGGTGGCGACGGTAAGAGCAATCTTGGTCATTTCAGGTACTCCAGTGTACTGGTCATTCGTGAGTTGTCGTTGCTTTCGACGCATTCGAGATGAGAGCGCTGTCCGCGCCGACGAATACGCACCCGGCTTTTTCCGATGTGCACGTTGCTGGACGATTTCAGCAACCGAGATTGTGGCTACAGATGAAACCTGCAGATCAACGTATTCGATTGGCGCAGGATGCTATTCGGCGCACACGCCCGTTGATACGCGAAAGCAAGAGTAGCGGGCCAAGCCCGCCGCTCTTTGTGTTGCGGGCCGTGATAATCAGCGGCCCCAGATGCCTTGGCCGGATTCAGGCGCCACCGACTCGGAGGTTATCTTGGCACCGGTACGCTCGGAAGTAACTGGCTTGCGGATCGAACCGGTGAAGGTGTTGTCGACGTTGGCAGCAGCAGCAGCGGCCGGCTGGTTGACGTTGTCCGAGCCATAATGGTCGCTGCCGGCAAAAGCAGTGCCGGTGGCAACGAGGATGGCGGCGGCGGTAAGAGCGAGCTTGGTCATTTCGGGTACTCCGGTAGTTCTTTAGTCTGTCCGTCAAGTGGCGTGCCTCGGGAGGAATTCGCGTCGCTCGGACCACCCCGAGATGGGTCGGCAAGCCTGTCGTTTCCAATCACGAAAATTTTGTACGGGTGCGCCAAATTGGCCGCTTGAAATTCGACATGCAGCTCCTTGCGCCACAATGTTCTTATTTCTTTTCAACTAGTTATGGGTCAGTGGTGATTTGCCGCGCGAACATTCTTTGAGCCGGCGTTCACCCTTTCCTGTACTCTCTGTCAACAGAACCAAACCGTTCGTTTCGAGTTCTTTTACGTTTGGCTGATCAGCGCTTTCAGAGGCTCGATCGACATTCCTGCCGACGGATCAATGCGCCGTGAAATTCACGCTGCCAGCTCAGCGCCAGCGGCGTCGTGCTTGGGCCGCGCGCTGGCCAGAAGCACGACGGGGCAGTTGCAGGCGGCTAAAACAGCGCCGGCGGTTTCACCGAAGAACAGGTCCTCACCCGGACGTTGGGTGACGCCCATTACGACGATCGCCGCGCCTTTGGCCGCCTCCCGGGTGATCGCCTTGTCGGGTGTGACGCGGGTATGGAACGCTGTGTCGATATGCAGGCCGTAGCGGCCCGCCAGGTCGGCGATGTCTTTCAGGACGGCCTCTTCGCGGCTATGCGACACCGATGTCGACCTGCGGCCCTTGGCTGCCTTTTGCGAGACGTAAAGTATCTTGACCCGCGCCCGGTTTGGACGGGCCAGCGCCAGCGCCAAGTCGGCGGCGCGACGCGCCACCTGGGTACCGTTGACGGGGACGAGAATGCTGGTGCCGGCCCTCAGCGTCGGCATCTTTTCGCCAGCATTGCCGCCGTTCAGGACCAGGCAAAGCGGGCCGTCAAATCCTGCGGCAATGTCGTTGAGGGCCGGCGCGAAGGCGCCATCGGCGGTCAGCACATTGTCCAGGCCGACCAGCAACAGGCCGTATCCCTTGCGGGCCTCTTCGGCGATCGTCTCACCCGTGGCCTCCAATTCGGTGCGGGCCGTCAGGTGGACTTTGTCGACAAGCGTATCTTCGATCCGTTTCACCGCCCGGGCGCTCTTTTTTGCACCCTTCTTGATTTCCTGCAGGGCGCGCTCCTGTTCCTTGCTGTCGGTCGGCCTGTCAACTCGGCCGTCTTTCGGCTGAAGCAAGGTGGTGGGCAGGCGAAGCAAGGTGGTGGGCATGCCGCTGCCTCCGCCGACCAGTCCGGCGAGATATGCAGTGAACTTGCCGATCCTGCTGTCGTCGACCAGCACCAGCAGCCGCTCCAGCCTGGAAATGAAGCCGTATTCGTCCAACGCCTCGCGCTCGACACGCTGCTGCTCGTCGTGCCCAACCGGCAGCCGGCCGAGCGCCCAGCGCAGCATCGGCGGCATGGCCAAGGTGGTGATCACGGCCATGGTGACGATCATGGTGAAGAGATTGTGCGACAGGATGTTCATCGACAGGCCGATGCTGGCGACGATCACCTCGGTCGAGCCGCGCGCGTTCATGGCACTGCCGACGGCGATTGCTTCCTTGAACGACATGGCGGCGAGCTTGGCGCCGATGAAGGCGCCGCCAAACTTGCCGATGCTGGCGATGACCACGAGAGCGCCCGTCAGCATGGCAAGCGTCGGATCGGCAAGAACTGTGAGATCGGCGGAAAGCCCCGCCATGCCGAAGAAGATCGGCATGAACAGCGCGGTGATGACGCCGCGAAGCTGGCCTTCGATATGGCTGGAGAGGATGGGCGATTCCCCGACCAGGATGCCGGCGACGAACGCCCCCAGCACGGTATGGACGCCTATCAAATTGGTGATCAGCGCCATCGCTCCCATGATGATGAGGATCATGGTGATCACCGCAAACTCGCTGCGGAATTGATCGTTGGTCCAGCGGATCAAGGTGAAGACAAGACGGCGGCCAATGGTGAAGGAGAACACCATGAACAGTGCCACCGCGGCGATGGTGGTCACCAGCGGCGCGAACTGTAGCTTGCCATTGGTGGCGATGCCGAAGGTTACGGCGATGACCAGCCAGCCGATCGTGTCCTCGATGATTGCCGAGGAAATAATCACCTGTCCGAGGTTGCGGCGCATGAAGTTCATCTCGCGCACCACCATGGCGACGACCTTGACCGACGAGATCGACAGCGCGGTGCCCAGGAACAGCCCGGCGACGGTGCGCTGCGTCGGGTCAGCCAGCAATGCGTCCGGCAGGAATTGCGCCAGCGCGAAACCGAAGATGAAGGGCACCACGACGCCGGTCGCCGAAATGGAAAAACAGGCCGCGCCAACCCGGCGCACCAGCCGCAGGTCGGTCTCCATGCCGGTCAGCAAAAGCAGCATCAGGATGCCGAGCTGCGAGACGGCGTCGATCATGCCCTTTTGCGCAGGATCACTGGGAAAGATCAGGTGCTGGGCCGACGGCCACAGCCAGCCGAACAGCGAAGGACCGAGCAGGATGCCGCCGATCAGTTGGCCCATGATTGCCGGCTGGCCATAACGCTGCAGCACTTCGCCCAGGCCGCGCCCAACAAGCAGCAGAAGCACGATCTCGGCGACGAAAGCGCCTTCGCCCGAACCACCCATGCCGGAGGCCCGGGTACCGGCAACGAGCGTCTCCGCTGCCCAGGCCGCGCCCGCGGGGACGAAAGCGCAAACCAGCAGTGTCAGGCTGGAACGTGTCGGAGCCTGCCAAGCCATGAAACCCCCATCGCCCAATGCACGTGTCCAACAACGCGCGACAGGGCGTTGCGTTGCTAGACGTGGACGTCACCGAAGGAGAGTTCGCCGTCGTCGCTCTCTGTCAGAAAGGCTGTCACCAGCAGGCCTGCATAGAGGACGGCGACCAGCACGACGATGGCGCCACCAGGAACGGGACCCAGGGCAGCACTGGTGACGGCCTCACGCATCGACCCGACGAAGCCGATGCGGACGCCTTCGGCCAGAAGACTGGGGGTCGACAGTTTGAGGATCCAGGCCAGCAGCAGAATCAGCAGCATGTAAATGTAATTGCGACGCAGGCGGCGCGCCAAAGCCACGCGTTGCGAAATCAGGAATTTCGGCGCGCGCAGGCTCTCGCCGACGATCAACAGCCAATCGGACGCGAAGTCCGGCTGCGGCGAGAATATCTGCGCGAAATAGTGCCGTTCGAACTGGCGCACGCGAGCCCGATAGAAGTCGAAGAAGCGATATCGGCGGGCCTCTATCCACAGCAGCAGCAGAACAAGCAGCATGGCAAACAGCAGCACGCCATGGTGAGCGCTGGCTGTCGAAAGCGAAACGGACAGCATGGCTGCGACAACGGTTATCGCCCAGTTGCTCGTCCGGTCCAGGCGGTCGCGCCACCCAGCCATGCGCGCAATCTCGGCGCGATGAAAGTGGGACATCGTGGTTACGAGTTCGCCGGACGACAGTGTCCTTCCGATGGGATCCGGCGCCGGCAACACTTCTGCCATGACAATGCCTCCACCCGCCACGCGAAAACGGCCGGATGGAGATATCGTTCCGACGCTCAATCCGCCGGGCGCAGCCAGACCTTGTTGTCGTGGAAGGCGGCGCCGCCATAGGGCGCCGGCGCATCGGCGCCGGTCAGCACGTTGATGCCCTCGCCGCGCTCATGGGCGCTGTTCGGCCAGATGCCTTCGGCGACGACCACGCCGCGCTTGATGCCGTCGAACAGTTTTGCGTGCAGCACCACTTCGCCACGCTGGTTGCCGACTTCGACACGGCCGCCGTCGGCGACGCCGAGTGCCGCCGCATCATCGGGATGCAAGAGCAGCTCCGGCCGGCGCTCTTTTGCCTGCGATACCGGCGTTTCGGCAAAGGTCGAATTGAGGAAATTGCGCGCCGGCGAGGTGGTCAGCCGGAACGGGTGCGCCGCGTCCGCCACCTCGATCAGGTCGACGTGATCGGGAAATTCCGGCAGCCGCTGCACAGGCCCGAAGAGGCCCATGCTTTTCGGCGGCCGGTTGGGCGCTGCCTGCCCGGTCCAGTTGGCGCGGAAATGGAACTTCTTGTCGGCATGGCCGAAGCCAGTGATGAAATGCGCGGCCTCGAAATCCGGCTGCAGGTCGACCCATTTGTCTTCCTTCAGACTGTCGAAACTGCCCAGCCCGCGCTTGCCCAGGATGATGTCGATGTGCTGCTGTTCTGTCAGGCCGAAGCCCGGCATGTTGGCAACGCCGAGGCGCTTGCCCAACTCCTCGACAACGAAATGGTTGGTGCGCGGGCCTTCCGGCGGCTCGATCAGCTTCGGCCCCAGCGTGATGTGCTGGTTGCCGCCACCCTTGTAGACGTCGTCATGCTCGAGAAACATCGTCGCCGGCAGCACCACATCGGCGAGCTTGGCGGTGTCGGTCATGAACTGCTCGTGCACGCAGGAAAACAGATCGTCGCGCAGAAAACCTTGCTTCACCAGCCGCTGCTCCGGCGCGACATTCACCGGATTGGTGTTCTGGATCAGCAGCGCCGTCACCGGCGGGCCGCCATAGAGCGCATCCTCAGCCCCGGTCAGCACCGGGCCGATGCGCGAATGATCGAGATGACGGATCGAGGGATCGCGCATCCGTGTGCCTTCGAGCAGTTCCTGGTTGAGCTTGAAGATGCCCGAATTGGAATGGAAGGCGCCGCCGCCCTCATATTGCCAGCAGCCGGTAACCGCAGCGATCGAGGCCGCGGCATGCATGTTGACCGAACCGTTGCGCTGCCGCGAAAAGCCGTAGCCGAGGCGGAAGTAAGTCTTCTTCGTCGTGCCGACGAGCCGGGCGAAGGTCTCGATTTCGTCGACGGAAAGCCCGGTGATGTCTGCCGCCCATTGCGGCGTCCGCGTCTTGAGATGCGCTTCCAGACCGTGCGGATCGTCGGTGTATTGTTCCAGATAGGCGCGGTCGGCCATGTCGTCACGGAACAGCACGTGCATCACCGCGCAGGCCAGCGCGCCGTCGGTGCCGGGCTTCAGCACCAGGCCGAGATCGGCCTGCTTCATCGTTGCATTTTCGTAGACGTCGATGACGACGATCTTGGCGCCGCGTTCCTTGCGCGCCTTGATGGCGTGGGTCATGACGTTGACCTGCGTGACCACGGCGTTGGTGCCCCAGATCACCACGCAGTCGGACTTCGCCATTTCGCGCGGGTCGGGGCCGCGCAGCGCGCCGGCGCCCATCATCCAGCCGGTCCAGGCCAGATTGGTGCAGATCGAACCGAAGAAGCCGGAATATTTTTTGGCGTGCCTGAGCCGCTCGATGCCGTCGCGCTGCACCAGACCCATCGTGCCGGCATAGTAATAGGGCCAGACCGTCTCCGAGCCATATTTTGCCTCCGCCGCGATGAACTTTTCGGCGACGAGATCAAGCGCCGCCTCCCAGCTGGATTCCTTCCAGGTGCCCTCGCCCTTGGCGCCGGCACGGACCAGCGGCTTCAGCAGGCGGTCGGGATGATGGACGCGGTCGGCATAGCGGGCGACCTTGGCGCAGATGACGCCGGCCGTATAGCTGTTGGCCTTGGCGCCATGGACGCGGCCGATGCGCCTGGCGTCGAGCAGCTCGACCTCGAGCGCGCAGGTCGACGGACAATCATGCGGACAGGCCGAATGGCCGATTTTGAGCTTGGCATGCTGATTCATGGGGTCAAACTAGCTGCTTTGGACAACCAGGTGTAGGGCCAGATGACGAGCCAATCCCCCCAAGTGGGGGAGATGTCCGGCAGGACAGAGGGGGGCGTGAAGGATCGCTACGTCGTCGGTGTGACTCGCTCTTGATCAAACTCCAACGACCGGCGGCTCCAAATGGCTGTCAGGCTGGCGGGAACCCACGAGCGGGGAGATTACGCTCTCCTACTCCGCCGTGCCTTCCTCGTACTCCGCCGACATCGACAGCCATTTTTCCTCATGGCCGGCCAGCTGTTGCGCAAGTTGTGAGCGCTCCTTGGCCAGCCTTGTCGCGGTCGAGGGGTCCTTTTCGTAGACGGCCGGGTTGGCGAGTTCGTCCTCGATCAGGTCGATGCGCTTGCGGAGGCGGTCCATCAGCGCTTCGGTGGCGCGGATTTCCTTGGCCAGCGGCTCGAAGGCGGCGCGGCGCGCGGCCGCATCGCGGCGGCGGTCGGCCTTCGACGCTTTGTCCGCCTCGCGCTTGCCGCGGCGGTCGCCGGAGACGCCGGTAACCAGCGTCTTGTAATCCTCGAGATCGCCGTCATACGGATTAACCGCGCTGTCCTTGACCAGCCACAACCGGTCGGCGGTCGCTTCGAGCAGATGGCGGTCGTGCGAGATCAGGATGACCGCGCCGGGAAAATCGTTCAGCGCATGGATCAGCGATTCACGGCTGTCGATATCAAGATGGTTGGTCGGCTCGTCGAGGATGAACAGGTTCGGCCCCTCGAAGGCCGACAGTCCCATCAGCAGCCGCGCCTTCTCGCCGCCGGACAGGTCCTTGGCTGCGGTGTTCATCTTTTCGGTGGTCAGGCCGAACTGGGCGACGCGACCGCGCACCTTCGATTCCGGCGCTTCCGGCATCAGCCGGCGGACATGCTCATAGGCGTTTTCGTCCGGCCTGAGGTCGTCGAGCTGGTGCTGGGCGAAGATTGCTACCTTGAGCCCGGGCGCCACCGTCATGCTGCCGGTCTCCGGCTTCAGCCGGCTGGCCAAAAGCTTGGCGAAAGTCGACTTGCCGTTGCCGTTGGCGCCGAGCAGCGCGATGCGGTCGTCGGCATCGATGCGCAGCGTCATCTTCTTCAGGATCGGCTCGCCCTCGGTGTAGCCGACGTTGACGTTGTTCAGCGCAATGATCGGCGAGGCCACCGACTTCACCGACTCCGGAAAGGAGAACGGCCGCACCGTGTCGTTCACGATCGCGGCGATCGGCTTCATCTTCTCCAGCGCCTTGATGCGCGACTGCGCCTGCCTCGCCTTCGACGCCTTGGCGCGGAAGCGCTCGACGAAGGATTCCATGTGCTTGCGCGCTGCTTCCTGCTTGACGCGGCCCTTCTCCTGCAATTCGCGCTGCTCGGTGTATTGGCGCTCGAACTGGTCGTAGCCGCCGCGCCAGAAGGTCAGCTTCTTCTGGTCGAGATGGACGATCGAGTTGACGGCGCGGTTGAGCAGGTCGCGATCGTGCGAAATCAGCAGCACGGTGTGCGGGTATTTCGACACGTAGTTTTCCAGCCACAGCGTGCCTTCGAGATCGAGATAATTGGTCGGCTCGTCGAGCAGCAGCAGATCGGGCTCGGCAAACAACACGGCGGCCAGCGCGACGCGCATGCGCCAGCCACCGGAGAAGGACGAGGCCGGGCGCCGCTGCGCGGCATCGTCGAAGCCGAGGCCGGCGAGAATGGTGGCCGCGCGTGACTCGGCCGAGTGCGCATCGATATCGGCCAGCCGCATGTGGATGTCGGCGATGCGGTGCGGATCGGTCGCCGTCTTTTCCTCTTCGAGCAGCGCACTCCGTTCAAGATCGGCCTTGAGCACGATCTCGATCAGCGGCTCCTCGGTGCCCGGCGCTTCCTGCGCCACCTGACCGATGCGCGTGTTCTTGGGCAGGCTGATCGAGCCGGTTTCGGAGGCGAGATCGCCGGTGATCGCCTTGAACAAGGTCGTCTTGCCGGTGCCGTTGCGGCCGACAAGGCCAGCCTTGCTGCCGGCCGGCAAGGTCAGTGAGGCATGGTCGAGAAGCAGGCGTCCGGCCATGCGGAGCGAAAGGTCGTTGATGATCAGCATGGCCGGGCTTTTGCACGGGACAACCATGCTTCGCAAGGGCTTGAGCCCCGGTTCGCCGCATAAGGCGCGAAAACCGGCAAGCAAGTCAGCCCGCCGCGCCGCGACTTCCCGCAAAACGCAAAAAGAACCCGCTATCCTGAGGGGGGACAAGGAGAGCGGGCTCTTTCGTGAACGGCGGCCTTGGGAGCGTCCGATCGACATCCAAACACGCAGGAGCCCGGTTTGTTCCTTGGGAAGAACGAACTATGTGATGAACAAATGCTGCTGTGGCCGGCAGGTTTGTCCACAGGGGCGTGCCGTCTGTACGCTATCGACCATGACGCTGCGGAAAGACTCGGCTATCCTTGGATGTGCGGCGGGCCTGATCTCCGCCTGGCCGGCGCCATCAGCTTCCTCCCAAGCGGCGCCGGCCACCTTCCTTGACCGGCGCCGACGCCATTTGAGGCGGTCATTGTTTCGGCGGCGTGCCGGGCTGATCGCCGCCGGTCGTCGACTTCGGCACCGGATTCTTGTCGACCTGCGGGTTCTGATCGACCGTGTCGCCAGGGGCCTTGGTCGGCTGGATATTGTTGTCGCAACCCGCAACAGTCAGAGCTGCCATAAGCAGCAGGATTGAGCGCTTTTTCATCGCAGTCTCCTCTCGCCCGACAACGAGGCGTCGGCGATTTGGTTGCGCGGCCGGTGTCGTTCCTGCATTCGCCAAGGGGCCTGGGAACAAAATGCCGCGTCTCCGGTTGCTCCACAATCAATGGAGGAAGGCATGATCCGTCTGCTCATCGCCGGGGCAATCGTCTATGTTGCCTATCGCGTCGCCAAGAAAGTGATCGACGAGGTGCCCGACGATTTTGATCCGCTGCTGTTGCCACCGCCGCAGGACGATCGCGAGGCGCTGCGGCGGCAATCGGCAAGGATGGGCGTCGAGCCCGAGCGTTAGTCGACAGGCCTGCCCGCAAGGCTTCTTCGCTCACGGGCCCTATTCCGGCTCCGCAAACCGTTGCGAACAAAGCAGAAACGATGCTTGATGGGCGATGAACCTCGCCGCCCGTGATTCGTCCTTCCAGCCGGCCTATCTGGCGAAGCTCAACGCCGAGCAGCGGCTTGCCGTCGAACATGGCGACGGCAAGATCGCCGGACCGTTGCTGGTCATTGCCGGCGCCGGCTCCGGCAAGACCAACACGCTGGCGCACCGGGTCGCGCATCTGATCGTCAGGGGTGCCGACCCGCGCCGCATCCTTTTGATGACATTTTCGCGCCGTGCCGCAGCGGAAATGGCCAAGCGGGTCGAGCGCATCGCCGGCGAGGTGCTGGGGCGCGATGCCTCGGTGATTACCGATGCGCTGAGCTGGGCCGGCACGTTCCACGGCATCGGCGCCAGGCTGCTGCGCGATTATGCGCTGGAGATCGGTCTCGATCCGGCCTTCACCATCCACGATCGCGAGGATTCCGCCGACCTGATGAACCTCGCCCGCCACGAGCTTGGGTTTTCGAAGACCGAAGCCCGCTTCCCGACCAAGGGCACCTGCCTTGCGATCTATTCGCGCGCGGTCAACGCACAGGCGCCGCTCGGCGAGGTGCTGGGTTCGGTGTTCCCGTGGTGCGCCGGCTGGGCCGAACAGCTGAAGCAATTGTTCGCGCGATATGTCGAGGCCAAGCAGGGGCAGAACGTGCTCGATTACGACGACCTGCTGCTCTACTGGGCGCAGATGGCCGGCGAGCCGGAAATCGCCGCGCATCTGGGTGCACGTTTCGACCATGTGCTGGTCGACGAGTACCAGGACACCAACCGGCTGCAGGCATCGATCCTGACGGCGCTCAAGCCCGACGGATCGGGGCTGACGGTGGTCGGCGACGACGCGCAGTCGATCTATTCGTTCCGCGCCGCGGAAGTGCGCAATATCCTGGATTTTCCCAAGCAGTTCGCGCAGCCGGCGGAGGTCGTCATGCTGGAGCGCAACTACCGCTCGACCGAGACCATCCTGGCGGCCGCCAATGCGGTGATCGGCGAAGCTTCGGAACGTTTCACCAAAAATCTCTGGACCGAGCGCAAATCAGCGGAAAAGCCGAAGCTGGTGAGCGTGCGCGACGAGACCGAGCAGGCGAGCTATGTCTGCCAGGCGATACTCACCGAACGCGAGGCCGGCACCGTTCTCAAAGCGCAGGCCGTGCTGTTTCGCGCTTCGCACCATAGCGGCCCGCTGGAGATCGAACTGACACGCCGCAACATCCCCTTCGTCAAGTTCGGCGGGCTGAAATTCCTCGATGCCGCCCACGTCAAGGACGTGCTGGCCGTGCTGCGCTTTGCCGAAAACCCGCGCGACCGCGTCGCCGGATTTCGCGTGCTGCAACTTCTGCCCGGCATCGGCCCCTCGGCCGCCAATGCGATCGTCGAGACCATGGCGACGTCGCTCGACGAGACGATGGGGCTTGCCCGCTACCGGCCGCCGCAGCGGGCCGCCGACGACTGGCCGGGCTTTGTCGCGCTCTATTGCGGCCTGCGCGCCGGCGCAAAAAAATGGCCGGCCGACATCGAGCAGGTCAGGCTCTGGTACGAGCCGCATCTGGAACGCATCCACGAGGATGCGACGACGCGCCGGGCCGACCTCCTGCAGCTCGAGCAGATCGCTTCCGGCTATGGCTCGCGCGAGCGCTTCCTCACCGAGCTGACGCTCGATCCGCCGGACGCGACCAGCGACGAAGCCGGCCCGCCGCACCGCGACGAGGATTATCTGATCCTGTCGACGATCCATTCGGCCAAGGGCCAGGAGTGGAAGAACGTCTTCGTGCTCAACACCGTCGACGGCTGCATCCCGATCGATCTCGGCGTCGGCAGCAAGGAGGACGTCGACGAGGAGCGGCGGCTGCTCTACGTGGCGATGACGCGGGCCAAGGACAGCCTGCACCTGGTCATGCCGCATCGCTTTTTCGTCCACGGCCAGGCGGCGCGCGGCGACCGCCATGTCTATGCCTCGCGCACGCGCTTCATCCCGCGCTCTATCCTCGGCGCCTTCGAGCAGGTGGCATGGGCCAGCGTCCAGGCCAGAGACGATCCGCGCCGCCAGCCGCAGGTGCGTGTCGACCTCGGCGCCCGCATGCGCGGCATGTGGAAATAGGCACCCGCCTCGACGTCGGCGCTGCTCGCCCGGCGACCGCTCCCGGAGCCGGCGAAAAAACAATCCCGGCAACATGGAACCTCGCGCCGTGATCCGCGTTTCTGCCCGACCCCCAGACCGGAGAACGGCGTCCGCCGTGACCTCCGCCCATTCGAGAGGCCAGAATGCACGACAGGACGTTTTCCACCCCGGTCGCCCTAACTGTTGGCGCCGGCTACAAGCGTACGATCGCTTCGTTCTCCGAGATGCACGAATTCCTGACCGAGTTCCCGCCTTCGCGCCGCCGGCTGAGCTATGGCGCCGCGGTAAAGGCCTGCGAGGCGGCACGTGCCGGCGATATCTCGGCCGAAGCGGCACGCGACGCCCTGATCACCTTCGCCGTGACGGCAGGTATCCTCTGGCCGGCCGCCCAGCCGGCAGTCTCGGTCAAGCCGGTCGCCCGGGGCCTCGGCGGCTACGCCGCCTGACAAGACTCTTCGTCATCATGGCCGGCCGGATTCCGGTCACCAGTGCTGGCCCGGCGGATCCTAAATCAGCTGCCTTCTGATACTCATCCGGGTCACCGCAGTCACAAGAATGGCGCCGATCATGAAATAGATGGTCGCGACGATGTCGCCCTGGTGGAAATAATAACCGGAGTTGAGAAGCGCCAAGACCACGGCGAAGAACGCCACAAGGCGCAAGGGTTCATCGGGCATGCGTGCCAATTCTCGCTGTTGCTGCTGAATGCTGCTGAAGCGGCCGCCCTCACGACCATCCGCTCCATAAAATGTTTCGGCGCGTTTTGCAATCTCGGCAGATCGTCCTCTATCCACGGTCCGCTTCACCAGCCGCCCAGGTTCAGGCGAAGGCCCTGCCCTCCTCGCTGCGCTGGAACATCGTCAGGTCCAGTCCGAGGCTTGGCTTGCCCAGAATGGTCAGGATCGCATGCGCCTGGCCGCGGTGGTGGGTCTGGTGGTTGAAGAAGTGGTCGAGCGCCGGCGCCAGCCGCTGCGAGACGGTGCGCATATCCGAGACGGTCATGTAGGAGAAGCGGCCCGACAGCGCCTTGTCGCTCAGGCCGTCGACCCAGTCGATGATCCGTTTGTCCTCGGCCTCGCGCGCCAGCCGCAAGCCTGGCAAGGCGCGGTGCAGGATCGTGTCGAGCCTTGCCGGCGCGTCGCCCTCGCCGGTGAAGCGTTTCATCCAGATACGGTCGGCTGCCAGGAGGTGGTTGAGCGTTCCCATCATCGAACCGAAGAAGACGCCGATATTGCGGTCGAACTCTTCCTCGACGAGATCGGCAGCGGCATCGTAGATGCGGCCGTTGGCCCATTGATTGTAGGCCGCAAACATCCTGAAATGCTGTTTCATTTTCTCTCGACCTGCGAGACCCCCTGCGCGGGTCCGTTTCGGCCATAGTTAGACTGCAAGGACGCTGCCGCCAATGACCATTCTGCTCTACGACCTTGTCGGACGCGACGCCGCCCGCCCGTTCAGCCCGCATTGCTGGAAGGCGGCGATGGCGGTGGCCCACAAAGGGCTCGACATCGCCAGCGTGCCGACCCGTTTCCTTGAAGTGCCGAAGGTGGAAGGCGGCGTCTCGAAGCTCGTTCCGGTGATCCGCGACGGCGAGACGGTGGTCGCCGATTCCTTCGCCATCGCGCTCTATCTCGAGGAGACCTATCCCGAGCGGCCGACATTGTTTTCCGGCGACGGCGGCAAGGCGACGGCGCGCTTCATCGAACGCTGGTCGCAGCTGACCATCCATCCCTACGTCACCACCGCTGCGATACTGGACCTGCACGCCATGCAGGACGAGGCGAACGCCGCCTATTTCCGGCAGAACCGCGAGCAGCGCTTCGGCAAGCCCCTGGAGGCGGTTTACGCCACCCGCGACGCCGGGCTCGCCAGCTTCCGCGCCTCGCTGGAGCCGCTGCGCTCGATGCTTGGCTATCAGCCCTTCATCGGAGGCCGGTCGCCGCTATTTGCCGACTACATCGTTTTCGGCGCGCTGCAATGGGCGCGCATCGCCACGCCCTACCGGCTGCTCGACGACACCGATGTCGTGGCGCAATGGTTCGAACGATGCCTCGATCTGCATGGCGGCCTCGGCCGCACGGTTGCGGCCGCAGCGATCTCCCGCCTTGAGAGTTGAAATCGGCAGTTTTCATCGGCGGCGGCACATTTTGTTCTTGCTTTGTGCCGGCAGCTATGCTACTAATCTCGATATGGTGATGATTCGCACCGACGCCCCGCCCGGCCTGCCGAGGCGGGTTTTGTTTTGCCGATCGAGGTCCACGGCGTTGCCGGCAGGGACATCGTCCGGCCTTAGCTGAAAGTTGCCAGCCGGCGAAATGCGACAATGCGGGTAGACGAAGTGTCGCTCGAAGCGCCTCATCAGCGCCTGGATCGAAGCAAACAACACAAACATCCGGCGAACCGGGCAATCACAACAAAGGCAGCGCGCCATGACCGCAAACCCAGAGTTCCCGGCCGATTTTCGCGCTGCGCTCGCCAACCTTTTCCTGTGGCGGCGCGACGTCAGGCGGTTCAAGCCGACGCCGCTCCCCGATGAAGCGCTGGAGCGGCTGCTCGAGCTTGCCAGCGCCGCACCGTCCGTCGGGCTGAGCCAGCCCTGGCGCTTCGTCGTCGCCGAGAGCGAGGCATGCCGCGCCGCCGTCAGGGCCTGCTTCGAGCGCTGCAACGCGGAGGCACTCCAAACCTTTTGCGGTGAACGCGCCGCCCTGTATTCGCGCCTGAAGCTTGCCGGCCTGAATGAGGCGCCCTGCCAGCTTGCGGTTTTCGCCGACCGCGCAACCGAGCAAGGGCATGGGCTCGGCCGCCTGACCATGCCAGCCACCATAGACTATTCGGCTGTCATGGCGGTCCACACGATGTGGCTGGCGGCGCGCGCCGAAGGAATAGGCATGGGCTGGGTCTCGATCCTCGATCCGGCCGAGATGGCGACGATCCTGGACGTGCCGCCGGAGTGGACACTGATCGGTTACTTCTGCATCGGCTACCCCAGCGAGAACCACAGCGTGCCGGAACTGGAGCGGGAAGGCTGGGAAACGCGGCGGCCGTCTATCGTGACAAGGCGGTAGTGGAATGGCGGCGCTGCCAACCTCTTTGCGGGGAAGAATGACTCCTTCCCAGCAGGGCTGTGGATGTCATGGATGGTTTCGCCGATCGTCAGCATTGCCAGCAAGACACCATGGCAAAGCCAGTCGTGACGGCCTTGACCTGAGGAAGGGCATAGAATGTTTCGCTACGACATGCAGGCCGAGATCTGGGTCTATCCGGGCAAGGGCGGCTGGCATTTCGTGACGCTGCCGCCGGAGCTTGGAGCCCGGATCAAGACGGCGATGGTGGGGATGGCAAGGCCCTGGGGCTCGCTTGGCGTGGAAGCCGTCGTCGGCCAGACCAGATGGCGAACATCGCTGTTTCCCGACAAGAAATCCAGCAGCCTGCTCTTGCCGATCAAGACGGCGGTGCGGGTCCGCGAAGGCCTCGGGGCTGGCGACACGGCCAACCTGACGATCGAGATGCAGTTATGACGACGTTGGGTCAGGCTGACGACGACGCGCTATAGGGCGGCCAGTCGGTCGGATCCAAAGTGGGTACCGGTTGTCGGAAAATCCGATGCTCAACAAAAGATGAGCGGCGGCATGGTTCGACTTGAAAGTCCGCCGCCCCAGCGCAGAAATGCGCGCTGCGCCGGCCTCCCCTTGGCAAGGCGGCGGGCGGCTTGTATAGAGCCCGCCACCCTCAATTCCACTCTCCATCACAAGGACGATCCCATGGCGCTCGAACGCACCTTTTCCATGATCAAGCCGGACGCGACCCGTCGCAATCTCACCGGCGCTATCACCAAGATACTGGAAGATGCCGGCCTGCGCGTCGTCGCTTCGCGCCGGGTGTGGATGAGCCGCCGCGAGGCGGAAGGTTTCTATGCCGTCCACAAGGAGCGTCCGTTCTTCGGCGAGCTGGTCGAATCCATGTCGTCGGGCCCGACCATCGTGCAGGTACTGGAAGGCGAGAACGCCATTGCCAAGAACCGCGAAGTGATGGGCGCCACCAATCCAGCAAGCGCCGCCGAAGGCACCATCCGCAAGCTGCACGCGCTGTCGATCGGCGAGAATTCCGTGCATGGTTCCGATGCGCCGGAAACCGCCGCGCAGGAGATCAAATACTGGTTCTCGGACACCGAGATCGTCGGCTGAGCCGGCATCCCGAACCCCATCAAAGAGGCCGGCGCAACGCCGGCCTTTTTTGCTAAAGCGCGTCGCGTTCGACCGGCCTCATGCGACGCGCTTTAGTTTCTTGTCTTGATGCATGTCGTTATCGCAAAACCGCTGCACACTTTTGCGCGACATGCAGTAGCGGACATTTTCAGCTTCAGGCTCCTCGACGGGTCACGGGTGCGTTAAGCTCGGAGGGGCGGATCAAACGCGGTCCCGACAATGGAGCCGACCAGGCCATGACCAGCACCATTCCCGGCTTCTTCCAGGGCACCGAAATGCCGACCGGCGGCTGGTGGGAAGCGCTGTGGCCCGAGCCTGCCAGCGTCCTGGCGGCAGTCGGCATGAAGCCCGGCACGGACGTGGTCGATCTCTGCTGCGGCGACGGCTGGTTCACGCTGCCAATTGCCAGGGTCGCCCGTCATGTGATCGCTATCGACATCGATGCCAATCTGCTCGAAGTCGCCAGGCGGCGGCTGGCCGAAGGAGGCGCGGGCAATTGCGAGTTTTTGGCGGGCGACGCCTATGACCTTGCCAGGCTGGTGCCTCAAACCGTCGACTTCGTCTTTATCGCCAACGCTTTCCACGGCGTTCCGGATCGGCCGCGGCTTGCCCGCGCCGTGCGCGCGACGCTTGGCCCTGCCGGTCGTTTTGCCATCGTCAACTGGCACCAGTATCCGCGCGAGCAGACCACGGTCCTGGGCGAGCCGCGCGGGCCAAAGACCGAGCTGAGGCTGTCACCCGAACAGACCACCGCGTCGGTGGAAGCGAGCGGGTTCAAGCTCGCCGAGCTGGTTGATGTGCCGCCCTATCACTATGGCGCGGTATTCAAACTCGCGACGAATTGAGAAATATCGCATGAGATGCGGCATCGTCGCCCGATACATGTCGCCCGCCGCCCCCTAGCGGCGGGTTCTGTCAGTCTATTTCGCCTGGCGTTCCTTCACGTTCGCATGTTCGTTCGCCGCTTCCGTGTCGGTGGACGGGGTCTTGGTCTCTTCACCTGAAAACGGGCTGCCCTGCCCCGGTGCGAGATCGCCGCTATGGCCGGCCTTGTTGGTCTGGAACGGTTGGCTGTCCGCTTTGAGACCGTGGTCAAGAGCATTGACGAGATGGTCGTCCGCCTTGGCAAGGCCGGTAAAGGCAAGGAGCGATGCACCGGTGGCGGCAAGGATAAGCGTGTGCGTTTTCATGTCTGGACTCCTTTGAGTTAAGGCCAGAACGAGCCGCAGCCATTCTGGCGGCTTCAACGAAGGGACAAACGTCCCTTTTGCCTTACCCGCCATTTTATGTGGAACTAACGCGCCCTCTGCCCGGCCTATTCCCGCTGAAACACAATGTGATCGGCATGCAGCTGCCGCAGAGAGTAATCGGCTTGGGTGATGCGCTAGCTCGCGGCGTTGAAGCGCAGAATGTCGCGGCCGCCGCTGTCAATGATGACAAGCTTGCCGGCGTCGACGTGGTAGGATGCCGCTTTGGCCAGCGCCTCGAACAGCGCCTTTTCCTCGGCCATGACCTGAGGCGCGCAGGCCTTGAAGGTCGAGCCGATGTCGCTGATGGCGATCATCGAGCCGTCTACCTTGGCAGTGGCGAAATAGACGTTGCAAGGGCCGCTGCCGCCGGCCTTGCCGGCTTCGCTGATCCGGAATGTCGCCCGCGGCTCGGCAATCACGCCGACACCGTCGATATATTCGACCAGCCAGCTTTGGCCGAACACCGGCGCATCGCTCGGCGCCGCCATTTTCAGCATGATGGTCTGTGGCGCGTCGCTGAGCGGGTCGACCTGGTGGCGCGCATCTGTGACGAACAGCAGCCGGTCGTCGACAGTGATGCGCGCCTGCAGCGCGTAGGTCATATCAGGCCGGATCACCTGCGGATCGAAGCTGATCTCGAACTTGATCGGCACCTGGCCGGCCGGCACCACCTTGCGCTCACCGATGATTGCGGCCGGCGCGTCGGCCAGCGACACGTCGGCAAGCTGCACGGAAAGCACGGCATTGGGCGGCAGCGCGATGCGCTCGCGATACATCACCTCGCCCTTGAGGGTCTTTTCGGCAGCCGCGGAATGATCCGGAATGGCCAGGATGCCGACGGCCACCGGCACCAGTCCGAAGATGAAGAACTCGGCAATCCTGTCCAGCATGATCCTGCTCCCCTTCCGGCCAAGGTCTCGCAGGATTGCGGTCAATGAATGGCTGGCCGGGTATGGGATGGCTGTCGCAGGGATTTATTTGGACGGCGGCTGCTTCCAGCGGCCCGCCGCCTTGTCGTCGGCCTCCTTGGCATCGACCCAGCCGCCCTCGGAACCGTCGCTATGGTGTTCCTTTTTCCAGAACGGCGCGCGTGATTTCAAATAGTCCATCAGGAAATTCGCGGCCTCGAACGCCGCCTGCCGGTGGGCGGAAGCCGCCACCACCAGCACGATGTTTTCGCCGGGCGCGATCTTGCCGTGGCGATGGATGACGGTGAGCCCCTGCAGCGGCCAGCGCTCGATTGCGTCGCCGGCGATGCGGGATATCTCGGCTTCCGCCATGCCGGGATAATGTTCGAGCTCGAGCGCCGAGAGCCTGCCTTGCTCGTCGCGGCAGAGGCCGGAGAAGGTCACCACAGCGCCGATGTCGTTGCGACCCCTGGTCAGCCTGGCGATCTCGGCGGCGACGTCGAAATCCTCCGCCTGGATGCGCACGACCGGCACCACCGCGGACATGGTTCAGCCACCGGTCATCGGCGGGAACAGCGCGATCTCGCGCGCGCCGGCAATCTTCTCGCGGTGCTCGACATGTTCCTGGTTGATGGCGACGCGGATCACGTCAGGATATTGCAACGCGTTCTCGTACTCCTCGCCGCGCGATTTCAGCCAGCGCAACAGGTCGGCGACCGTTTCGATGCCGGCCGGCAGTTCGACCTCTTCCTCCGGTCTGCCGATCCGCTCGCGCACCCAGGCGAAATAGATGAGCTTCGTCGACATTTTATTCATCCATGATGTGCTTGAGGCCGGCGCGGAAATAGTCGTAGCCGGTGTAGAGCGTCACCAGGGCTGCGATCCACAGCAGCACCAGCCCGGTCTGGGTGGTCAGCGGGAAGATCTTGTCGCCGGCGGGACCTGCCAGCAGGAACGCGATGGCGATCATCTGGATGGTGGTCTTCCATTTGGCGAGCTGCGTCACCGGCACCGAGACCTTCAAGGCCGCCAGATATTCGCGCAGGCCCGAGACCAGGATCTCGCGGCACAGGATGATGATCGCCGCCCACAGCGACCAGCCGGCGATGCCGGCATGGCGATCGGTGTCGGCGGCGAGCAGCAGCAGGCAAGTGGCGACGAGCAGCTTGTCGGCGATCGGGTCGAGCATCTTGCCGATGTTGGAGGTCTGCTGCCAGGCGCGCGCCAGATAGCCGTCGAAGTAATCGGTGATCGAGGCGAGCAGGAAAATGATGAGCGCCGACCAGCGCGCGAAGTCGCTCGATTTCAGATGCCCTTCCAGGAAGAAGCACAGCACCACCAGCGGCACCGCCAGGATGCGGGCGTAAGTGAGCATGTTGGGCAAGTTGAACGCGCGCTGAGCCATGTTTTGGGAACTCTTTCTGCCTGCTTAGTCAAATCAGAAGCGAATGTGGGGGGTCAACAGGCCAGAATCGATTAGCCAGCCGAAATGTCGGCAATACGTCTTAGCTCTCGTGAAATAATTATTCGGGACAAATCGCGCAACGTTGCAACCACATGCTCCGATGTCGCGAATCGCCTGTCCCCGCAGCGAACCGCGTAATGCAGGACGCAACCCCCTAAAACATGGGGACAGGAAGACGCTTCTCAACGTACCCTGCGGCAATCAACCGCTCAACATGTAGCATTTTGCGGGCCTCAAGCTTGCACGATCGCGAGCAATACCATCTCACCAGGCGACGTTCAAACGTAAACCCGGTTCGGCACCTTTAGCGTTGATGGCCACGCGCGATACGGAACGGCGCTATGTCGGTTCGGCAAACTTCGCCCTGACCAAGGCTATGCGCGAACGCCTTTGGCAACGTGTTCAAGCCGGCAAAGGCACACCACCAAAGGGCGCCGACAAGAACGAGGCCGAATGGATCAAGCCGGACCCTCGGCCGGGTCAAAACCCTCAAACGCGAAGACAAGCTACTCCATGCGACCTTGCGAGCTATCCGCGAGGAATAGTGGTTCCAGTACCAATGATGGCGCATGAAGATTGACAGGAGAGCCTCCAACAACGACTGATGTCCTGTTGGGGGAGCGAGATGAAACGTTTTGATTTGCTGGGGCTTGCTGTTCTTGTCGCAACCGTAGCGGCAGTAAGTTATTTCACGACCGGGTCTATCGCCGGCGGGTTTGCCTATGTCGCCGGCGAGGCAGTCGGTATCTTTCTGATGCTTAGCCTAGTTTACTACGCCCTCATAAAGTCCGCGCGCACTAATTTCCGCCACGATATTCTCTTTTTGATGACTGCTGCAGTTCTGGTTCTATCAAACCAAGCAAGGATAAGCGGCTATATCGACGTAAAGCGCTTCCAACGCGACATTCAGGCGGGGGGCGCGGAGAACTTTGAGAAGGCGTTAAGCACATCGCAGACTGTGATAGGGTCTGTAGGTCGCGACAGCCGAGAGGTAACTGACCAGACGAACAATAGTGTTGGACAACTTTTCACTCAATTTGATGACCACACCCTTGATGGGTTTCTAGAAACTGCGAAGGTCACGGACCGCAGTGTACTATTGGCCTCGTATCAAGCGGCCAACGCCAAGCTGGTACAAGTCCGGCTTGTTATGCCCGCGGTCGATGCATTGCTGGCCGACGAGCGCACGAAAATTGTCGTTATAGCAAGCCGTTTGCCTGAAGGGTCACGAGATCCATTTCTTGGAGGGTTGTCCCAAGAACGTGCCGCAGAGCGCAATTTCGTGGAGCGTAGGGCTACGAATTACCAGCGCATGTTTGAGATCGCCGCGTCAGCGACAAAGCTTCTCTTGGATATGGGAGAGATTTCCATAAATGAGAGTGGCCAAATCCTATTTCCTGACCAGAATGCCCTTAAAAACTACAACGACCTCGTGGACGCTCTCCGACAGGTTGCGCTAGAGGATGAAAAAATCACCGTTGAAGCAGCCGCGTACGACAAAGCGCGCCTAGCCAGTGGCTGGAAGAAGATGATCGGCAACTAATCGCCGGTCACCTAGTCGCGCGTCAACCGATCGACAGTCTCAATGATCGCCTTCTACCCTGTGGCAAATGTTGCAGGGATAAAGCGCCAATGTCCCTCAATCCGAATGCTACGAACCCGGGTGCCGCATGGGACGGAATCATTTCGCGAACAAATGAACGGCGTACGCGAGGGCGCGCGGTCATCTCGGTATGGTGTAAGTAACGCAGATGTGATCGCCCCGTTTCGCGTAAGTTCGTTCCACTCTATGCACGTTGGTTCCACTCTATTCCTGTTCGTGCCACTTGTTCCCCAAACGTCTCGGGTATCACGGCATTTTGCCCGTTGACATCGCGCCGCCTGCCTGCGTCTATCTTAGCAGTTCCTTTTAGAACTTTTCTCAATGGCGAGATCTGTCTTGAAAGGAACGCTCCTATGATAGTTACTCTCGACCTCGGGCAGGTGCTCACCCTGACCGCGAGCCTATTTGGCGTCGT
Source organism: Mesorhizobium sp. M0074 (assembly GCF_040322975.1). NCBI lineage: Bacteria > Pseudomonadati > Pseudomonadota > Alphaproteobacteria > Hyphomicrobiales > Phyllobacteriaceae > Mesorhizobium > Mesorhizobium sp. M0074. Next base: position 90,820 of record NZ_JAMYUM010000008.1, on the reverse strand, counting down.
CGCCGGTCTGATCGCGATTGCTCGCTTCATCAAATGGTGGTGGCACAAACCCCAGGAACCGGGCGAATGATCGCGACCGCATACCGATCACCTACCCCCTGCCCTGACACACAGCGCGGTGTGACGGGTTTGGCGACCTCGACGCACTATGATCACCCCCGATATGAAACGCGCGCTGACCGCCCCTACAAAACGAATATGCCAGAAATATCCGGTAGTTATGGCAGATATGAAAGCATCCGGCGATCAATGCGCCAAGGCATTTTCATTTCTCGTGAAAATGATTGTAGACCAATTTCGCCACCTGCTCGGAAATGCCGTCGACCTTGACCAGGTCCTCGACGGCGGCGCGGCTGACCGCCTTGGCCGTGCCGAAATGCATCAGCAGCGCGCGCTTGCGGCCGGGTCCGATGCCGCTGATCTCGTCGAGCGGGCTCTTGACCATCTCCTTCTTGCGGCGGGCGCGGTGCGAACCGATCGCGAAGCGATGGACCTCGTCGCGCAGCCGCTGGACGAAATAGAGCACCGGATCGCGAACGGGCAGCGAGAATGGGGCCCTGCCCTTGACGAAGAAGCGTTCGCGGCCGGCATCGCGGTCCTGACCCTTGGCGATGCCGATGGCCACGACCCGGTCCTCGATGCCGAGATCGGCCAGGATCTTGCGCACCGCCGTCATCTGGCCCTGGCCGCCGTCGATGAGGATGACGTCGGGCCAGGCGGGGAAGCCGCCCGTGTCCTCGATATCGTCGCCCGGTTCGGTAGGACTCGCCTCGCCCGCGCCCTCGGTTTGCGGGGCGTCGCCATGTTCCTTCAACAGCCGCGAAAAGCGCCGCTGCATCACCTCGCGCATCATGCCGAAATCGTCGCCCGGCGTGATCTCGGTCGAGCGGATGTTGAACTTTCGATACTGGTTCTTCACAAAACCTTCCGGCCCGGCGACGACCATGGCGCCGACGGCGTTGGTGCCCATGATGTGCGAGTTGTCATAGACCTCGATGCGCACCGGCGGTTTTTCCAGGCCGAAGGTCTCGGCAAAGCCAGTGAGCAGCCGCGCCTGGGTCGAGGTTTCGGCGAGCCGCCGGCCGAGCGCCTCGCGCGCGTTCTGCAGCGCGTTGTCGGTCAGGTCCTTCTTCTCGCCGCGCTGCGGCACGGAGATCGACACCTTGCGGCCGGCGCGGGTGGAGAGGGCCTCCGCCAGCAATTCCTGGTCCTCGACGCCATGCGACAACAGGATGGTGCGCGGCGTCGGCTTGTCGTCGTAGAACTGCGCCAGGAACGATCCCAGCACCTCGCCGGCTTCGAGCGCCGGATCGGCCTTGGGAAAATAGGCGCGGTTGCCCCAGTTCTGGCCGGTGCGGAAGAAGAACACCTGGATGCAGACCTGGCCGCCCTCCTGATGGATGGCGAAGACATCTGCCTCGTCGACGGTCTGCGGATTGATGCCTTGATGGCTCTGCACATGCGACAGCGCCGCCAGCCGATCGCGATATATGGCGGCGCGTTCGAAATCGAGGTTCTCCGAAGCCTGCTGCATGGCGGCGGAGATCTCCGTCTTCACCTTCTGGCTGCGGCCGGAGAGAAAATCCTTCGCCTCGGCGACAAGCCTTGCATAGTCGCCGTGCGAGATTTCGCCGGTGCACGGGCCGGCGCAGCGCTTGATCTGGAACAAAAGGCAAGGCCGGGTGCGGTTCTCGTAGAAGGAGTCGGTGCAGCTCCTGAGCAGGAAGGCGCGCTGCAGCGAGTTGATGGTACGGCCAACTGCGCCGGCCGAGGCGAAGGGGCCGAAATAGTCGCCCTTGCGCGAGCGCGCGCCGCGGTGCTTGTAAATACCGGGCGAGACATGGTCGCCGGTCAACAGGATATAGGGGAACGACTTGTCGTCGCGCATCAGCACGTTGAAGCGTGGCCGCAAGCGCTTGATGAGGTTGGCTTCAAGCAGCAGCGCTTCGATCTCGGTGCGGGTGACGACGAACTCCATGGTCGATGTCTCGCGCACCATGCGGCCGATACGGCTGGTGTGGAACCGGCCTTGCGCGTAGCTGGTGACCCGCTTCTTCAGGCTGCGTGCCTTGCCGACATAGAGCACGTCGCCGGCGGCATTCATCATGCGGTAGACGCCGGGCGCATTGGGCAGCCGCTTTACCAGCGTCTGGATCACCTCGGCGCCGACCATGCCGTCGGCGTCGCCGGCATGCGGGGTCCAGTCGATGGCGGTGAAGGTAACGTCCGGACCGCTGGCTGCACGCTCGACGACCTCCTCGGCCGCCTCGTCCTCGAGGTCGATTTCGGGCGGCAGGTCGTCGGCGCCACCGCGCGTTTTTTGTTTCTGGTCCATGGGGCTCATTCCGTCATGCCTGTCACATCGGGCGTCTGCCATGCAAGATGCTGGCCGCCGTCAAGCGCGATCATCTGGCCGGTGACCGAGCGTGCCGCCCAGAGATAACGGATAGTGGCACCGAATTCCGGCAATTCCGGGCCGCGTTTCAGGATCAGCCCGGCAATCTGGGCATCGAAATCGCTGTCGTGCTGGCGCGTGTTCTTCAAGGTCGGGCCAGGACCAATGGCGTTGACACGGATGCGGGGACCCAGCGCCTGCGCCATCATCTCGGTCGCCGCCCACAAGGTCGACTTCGACAGCGCATAGGAGAAATAACGCGGCGTCGGTCGCCAGACGCGCTGATCGATCATGTTGACGATCAGCCCCTCACTGTTCTGCGGCAAGGCCCGGGCGAAAGTCTGTGCCAACAGCGCCGGCGCCTTGACATGCATGGCGAAATGGCGATCCCAGGCCGGCCAGTCGAAATCCTCAACGCTGTCGTGCTCGAACAGCGAGGCGTTGTTGACCAGCAGCGACACCGGCCCGAGTGCCGCCGCAGCGCGGCCGACAAGGTTGCTGACCGCGTCCATGTCGGTCAGGTCGGCAGCAACCACTGCGGCCCGGCCATGTCGACCAAAATGACCACTGGTGATCTGGGCCGCCAGTTCCTCCGCCTCGGCCAGCGAGCGATTGCAATGAATGGCGACGGCAAAACCATGCGCGGCAAGATCTTCGACGATCGCCCTGCCGATCCGCTTCGCCCCGCCCGTCACCAGTGCCGTCGCGGCGACCTTGCTCATCTGTCAATCCTTAATCCGATGCCGATTCCGACCTGCCGGGATCGCGCCGGCAAATTATGGCCCGCCAAGCGTTAAATCCCATTTCCACCTGGGGCAGGATTGTGGCAAAGTGGCCGGTGGGCGTTTTGGCTCGACCGGAATTCGGGCCAGCCCGCCCGCAATATAGGGCGCTGGAGCCCTTACACCAAGCCGTGTGCAGTGCAGCACGGCGAACCTGCTGACATTCGCTGTTGCGAAGATGCAACGTCAAGGTTCTGCCTCATTCGTGCCAGGTAATGACCCAAGTTCAGGTTCGCTTCAGCCGCATTTCGACACGACATTTGGAACCGTTGAACGCCGGATCCGTTTCACCCCCCGGACGGGTTGAGGGCGCTCATGAAAAAACAAGCCTGTGTCCTGTGGCTTAAGGAGTAAAGAACAATGCAAGCCAATCTTAAATTTGCGCGACCGCTCGCGGTGGCGTTTGGGCTGTTCGCCCTCGGCGGAACCGCCTATGCCGCGGACGTGGTTCAGGAAGAGCCGCCGGCACCTGCCCCGATCGCAGAACTTCCGGTCGCATCCTGGGCCGGTCCCTATGCCGGTGTGAGCGTCGGCTACGGCTTCGCGGGCCATGCCAAAGCCAAAGACATTGGCGTCGACGTCGACACCAAGGGTTTTGTCGGCGGCGTCTTCGGCGGCTATAACTGGCAGCAGGAGAACTTCGTCTACGGTGCCGAAGCCGATATCGGCTACAACGGCGTCAAGGGCGACGATGCCGGCATCGAGGCCAAGGGTGGCTTCGAGGGCTCGCTGCGTGCCCGCCTCGGCTACGCTGTCACCCCGGACATCCTGCTCTACGGCACCGCCGGTGGCGCGCTGAAGAACCAGAAGATTGAAGCGGCCGGCGTCAGCGACACCAACACCCAGTTTGGCTGGACAGCCGGCGTCGGTACCGACATCAAGATCACCGACAATGTGTTCGGCCGTGTCGAGTATCGTTACACGGACTTCGGCAGGAAGGACTTCGACGGTATCGGCAAAGTCAAGTCGACCGACAATCGCGTCACCTTCGGCGTCGGTATGAAGTTCTAAGTCGTCCAAGCCACGACACGAAAAAGCCGGGCCTCGCGCCCGGCTTTTTTTGTTGGCATCGGTTGAGACCGCTTGTCCTCAAGCCGGGATGGCGGGCTTCAGCTCCGGGAATTTCTCGTCGAAGCGTGCCGCCCAGCGCGTCAGCCGGCCGCGGCCCTTTTCCCATTTTCCAGCGAAGCGCAGCGAGAGATAGCCGAGGCAGGCGCGCAGTGCGATCTGGCCGAGGGTGATTTTCTTCGGCAGCTTCGGCGGGTTCGCGTTGAGCAGATCGAGCGCGGCCGAAATCTTCGTCCACTGGCGCTCGAGCCAAGGCTGGTAGACCATCTCTTCCGGCCGTGTGCGCCGCTCATAGACCATCGACAGCGCGCAGTCGCAGATGCCGTCGGCCAATGCCTCCAGCACCTCCGCCTCAAGGCGCTTGTCGGGATTGCGCGGAAACAATGCGTTCTTCGACATCCGGTTGAGATGCTGGGTGATGGCGCGGCTGTCGTGGACCGAGCGGCCGTCATCGAGCACCAGCACCGGGATCTTGCCGAGCGGATTGGCGCCGATCAGTTCGGCCGGCCTTTCCTCGGTCTTTATCGGCACGAGATCGACCGCAATGCGGGCATGAAGTGCTGCCATGCGCACCTTGGAACTATAGGGGGAAGTAGACGCGTAGAGCAGTCTGGGCATTGTCGATTCCTGTTTGTCGGCTACAGCTCCATACGTCCTGTTGGACGCGCAAAAGGACGCGGTAGCATTGTGACTTCGCGCATGACCCTTACCGAAAATCGATTCCGACAGGGGCTCGTGCGTGGCACTGTTGACCGATCATGCAGGGTTCATCAACGGCCAGAGGCGGAAAACCGCGCCGCCAGCGTGCAGCCATAGTCTCGCGTTCGGATGCGATGAGCCGGAGGTGCGGCGGCAGACGCGAGCAGGTCGGACAATCCAGATCCGAGCAACTACCAACTCGGCCTTGCACCGAAGGTTGGTTTTGGCAGCCACGAATATCCCACCGGACTTCGCCGCATGGCGAAGTCCTGGGAGCTGCGAAAAGACGTCTTCCTCCCGCCTCTTTCTGGTCCTGCCCGACTGTCAACCAAGAAGCGAGGCGCCTGTCCGGCATCCCGCCCTGGCTGTCTTGAGTACTGTCCCCTGCGACAGCAGGACCGCGACTACTTCTTGGCCTTCGCCTTTGCGGGCGCTGCCTTCGGCTTGGCCGCGGGCGCTGCTTTCTTCACTGCTGCAGAAGATTTCGCAGCGGCGGCCTTTGCCGGTGCTGCCTTCTTCGCAGCGGGCTTCGCCGCGGCCTTTGCAGCCGGCTTCTTGGCCGGTGCCGCCTTCTTTGCCGGTGCAGCCTTGGCCTTGGCCGGTGCTGCTTTTGCCTTGGCCGGTGCTGCTTTCTTCACGGCTGGTTTTGCCGCGGCCTTGGCGGCCGGCTTTTTGGCCGGCGCTGCTTTTGCCTTAGGCGCAGCGGCCTTCGCTTTGGCCGCGGGTGCTGCTTTCTTCACAGCAGTTGCGGCCTTTGCCGCGGCTGCTTTTGCCGGTGCTTTCTTTGCCGGTGACTTTGCCGGTGCCTTGGATGCCGGCGCTTTGGATGACTGCTTAGCCATATCATGCCCCTTCCGTTGTGCCGACGGCCGTTATTGACCCGGCGCGCATTGCATATCTGACTCGCGGCTTGCTAGCCAGCGAAGCATTAGAATGATTTTTGTAGCTTAAGTTTCGGTTACGGCGAGCGCGCGACCATTTTACCCGCGCAAAAATCGGCTGCGAATCTTTGTGTCCCGCAGCGAAGTTCTGCGACAGAAATTCTGGTCGCTCTATCTCGACCGGTCTTCTCGTCAAGCTCATGACCTGTTCGACCAGCTTTGCGCTTCAACGTCCGACGCTCGGCGCGAACATTGTCAAGAGCGAAGGCGGTCGCCCGCCTCGTCTTGTCCGAAACGATAAACTACAGGTAAGTAGGAAGCAACGCGACGAGCACGCCGCTGCACTATCTTGCACGACGCGATGAAAGTAAGCAGACAGCTCGCATTTCTGAAGGACAGGATATCCGTCGATAGATCCGGTCGAGCCGACCGTGATCGAAAGCGCTTGGCCGTTCAGGCGCCGAGCGGCTCACGGCCTATCTGCAGCCGGCGCGAAGGCTCGGCCCTGTGGAGATGGACGGCGAAGGTATCCCATGGCGGCATGACCGAAATCTGCGCCAGGATGCGCCCCGCTTCACCGCGATGATAGCCGCCGTGCAGTACGACGTGGGTCAGCATTTCCTGTCGCGACATCAATGCCTTATCCCCGTCGGTGAACACGAATGCGACGGGCTCGGACAGCTGCCGCGACGAAACGGTTTCGAGATAATCGAGATACCAGCGATCGGTCGCTGCGACCGCGGCGCGAAGTTCGTCGAACGCCGGCGTGTCCTCGGTGGTGTCGGCGGAGTAGCCATGGCTTGCGTCAACCAGGTGCGCCGAGAATATCCGCGACACCACATGGCTGTGATCGACGAGCCGTATCACGGCCTGCCGTTCCTTGCCGTGAACATGCGGGTCGAGACTCGCGAGCTTTTCCAGCAGTTCGTCATTGGCCCAGGCCTGATAGGCAAACAGGCTGCGAAGCAGAGCGAGCGCATTCATGGTCGGTGTCCTTTTCCGGAAATGCGAGTATGTTGTTTATATTTTCAGGAGAATGGGCGAACGTGTCTACTCGCATTGCAAAACCGCATCCGCGCATGCGCAAACAGCCGCGCCAGGCGCGTTCCAGAGCAACCGTCGAGGCGATCATCGAGGCGGCGGCTCATGTTCTGAGCGGGCTGGGGTGGGCCGGCTTCACCACCAACAAGGTTGCCGAGACAGCAGGTGTAAGCATCGGCACGCTCTACCAGTATTTTCCCGACAAGCTTTCCCTGCTCGCTGCCGTCCGGCGCCGTCACTTCGATCATGTGCTGTCGGTCATTCGCGATTCGGCGGAAGACCAAAAGCCGCTCAGGAAATTCGCGCAGGAGCTGGTGCGCGGCATGATCGCCGCGCACAGCATTCACCCGACACTACATCAGGTGCTGCTCGACGAGGCGCCGGGCGATCGCGGCTCCAGGGCCGCCCATGCTTCGTTCCAGGCACAATACCTCAATCACTATGCGACTGCTGTCGCCACTTATCGCAAGCCAAGGAAAGGCGCCGACATGCAGACCGTGGCGCGCGTGCTATCGTCAGCGATCGAAGGTGTGATCCACAACGCGGCACGCCGGAACATGCTCGCCGCGCCGGAGCTGCAAAAGCAACTCGTCGAACTGATCTGCGCCTACCTATCGGGAGCAGGCCGCATCGGTCGATAGCGCATGGCACGGCGGAAGTCGCGATTTCTGTGTGTCGTTCAAACCCGGCTTATGAGGTGCGGCAAGGACGATACCAACAATGCCCCACCTGATGCGGCCAAGAGTGTGAGGACGATCTTTCGAAAAGTCGCCTCGCTAACGCCGACGTAGAGTCTCGCGCCAAGGAGCGTCGGTATCAACATGGCCGGCGCAACGATGGCAAACATCGGCAGCATTTCGAGCCTGATCTTTCCGGCCGCAAGATAGGCAGCCATCGTCATGGAGAGGGTCACCAGGTTGAAATTTTGGACGACAATGCGCTGCCTGTCCTTTTCCCATTGGCGCAGCACGCACCACAGCGTTGGAACCGGGCCGGTGAAGCCGCCAAGTCCACCCATGATGCCGCCGACCAGACCTATTGCGCTGTCTGCAACAGGACCTCCGACCGTGATGGGAGGGAGGCGACGGGCAAAGAGCATCAAGGGACACCAAACGACCAGCAGCGCTCCGAAGACCAGCTTGAACAATTGCACATCCAGCAAGGGCAGGATGGCGACACCGACCGGAATCCCGATGATCCCGCCGATCAGGAATGGCAGCAGAAGCCTGAGGTCGAAGCCCCGGCGGACGGTGACGGCGGCGATGATCTGGCCGGTGAGCGCCCCAAAGACCGCCATGGCGGCAGCAAGCTGGGGCTCCACGGTCCAAATCCAAATCGACATGGCAACCAGGCTGAAAGCGAACCCGGAAAGCCCCTGGACGAAGCCAGCAACGACCGCGCCGAGAGCAACAGTATAAACAAACGAATCCATGTAGTGCTGTTTCCCCGCAAACTCGTGACAGCAGATCGCGCTTCCCGCGAATGCTGCGCCGCATGGAAACGGTGACGGTCGATCAGGTGGCCGGTGCTAAAAATCGGAATCAGCGAGTGCGCGATCAGCGCAGGACGCGGCAGCGGCCGTTGTAGACCATCCAGCGGTCGAAGCCCGAGACGCAGAATTCGACATTGTCGCCGATCGAGGCAAAACCCTGGCCTTCCTCGATCAGGTACCAGATGGTGCGAGCGCCGCCGTCGGAGAGGCTGACGGTGGCGCCGCAATAACGGCGGCCGATCGGCCAGGTGTCGTCGGCCGGCAGATAGCGATGCTGATGGATGCGCTGGAAGTCGACGATCTGCACATCCGGCAGATGCGGCACGTGATGCACCTGGTAGGAGAAGCGGTCGGTGATCTTGTTCAGCACCCAGGCCTCGCCGCAGACGCCGCTATCCTCGTCGGTATAGATTGCAAGGTCGGCCGCCTGGACTGCCTGGGTGACGCCAAGAGGCGCGGCCAGCGGCGTGCAAAAGGCGAGCAGTGCGGCAAGGGCGGATTGGGCGAAGCGAGTCATGGCAGCCTCTCAAGGTCGACTGCGCGCACTGTGCGGATTCGCTGACGCGCGGTCAAGCGGTTGTAGCGACCGTGGTTGTGGTGACGATGGTTGCGCTGACGGAACGGCAGGGCCGCGCCTCAAACTACTCTCCCGCCAGCCAGTCCAGCGTCCAGTGCGACGGCTGCTCGACAGCAAGCAGCCGGTGCAGCGCCGGCAACAGCGTCCGTAACTCGTCTTCCAGCGTGAAGGGCGGATTGACCACCACCATGCCGCAGCCGTCGAGGCTCGGCTCGACGGCGGCCGGCCTGATCTCAAAACCGATGTCGAGCAGCTTCGAAATGCCTGTCTGCTTCAGCGCCTTGCGGAAGGCGGCGACCGCCCTGCGGTCCTTGAGCGGATACCACAGCGCGTAAATCCCTCCTGGCCAGCGCCGATGGGCTTTTTGCAGCCCGTCGACCAAGCGACCGAACTCGCCCTCTTCCTCGAAAGGCGGATCGATGAGCACGAGGCCGCGCTTTTCCTTTGGCGGCAGATGCGCGCCGAGGGCCAGCCAGCCGTCGAGCTCGATCACCCGGGTCTGGAAGTCGCCGTCGAACAGCGCCTTCAGTCTGGCGGCATCCTTAGGGTGCAGTTCGACTGCCGACAGCCGGTCCTGCTTGCGCATCAGGTGCCGGGCGATCAGCGGCGAACCCGGATATTTTTTCACGCCGCCCTCCGGATTGAGCGAATGGACGGCTTCAAGATACGGCGCCAGCAGTGCCGCCGCCGGCGCATCGAGTGCGGCGTCGACCAGCCGGCCGATGCCGCCTTGCCATTCGCCGGTCTTTTGCGCTTCGGTCGAGGACAGATCGTAGCGGCCGATGCCGGCATGGGTGTCGATGACCCGAAACGCCTTGTCCTTCTGCTTCAGATATTCGATCAGCCGGCTGAGCACGACATGCTTGACGACGTCGGCGAAGTTCCCGGCGTGGTAGGCGTGGCGATAGTTCAATTGGAGCCCCTGCCCCAGCGCGGCGGTGGCGGCTGCGAGTTCGGATTTTCCGGCCGGCGGCCGCCGAAACGGAATGCCAGCACCAGCCCCACCAGGCCGGCCGCCATCAGGGAAAAACCGACCGGGCGCGCCCGGCGGTCGACCTCGCCGGCCCCCGAGCGCAGGACGAGATCGACGGCCCGCATCGGAATGCCTTCGGCGTCGCCCGGACCGACGGTGAAGATGTAAGAACCAGGGGTAACGGTCGGGATCAGGCCGGCCTCGTCGCGAAAGATCCTGTCCGGCAGTTGCGGGCTGACCTGGCGCGGATTGTCGGAGTGATTGAACTGCAGCGTCGAGGCGAGCACCGTCCTGCCGCCGGTGGCGGCAGTGAGGGTCAACACAGTGCGCTGCTGCGAGACGATGCGCTCGGCTCTCGCCGTAAGGTCGACCAGCACGCGTAGCGGCCCGTCGCGTGCGCTCAGGGGCACGGTCACCGGCTTGAACCGGCCCTGGTCGTAAACCCGCCAGATGCCGATCTCACGGCCGGAGAAATTGGTCATCGCCCAGGGATAGACGACGCCGATGCCGGTACCGATGAGCAGTATCAGGGCGAACAGAGAGCGCATGAGGTCAAGACCCGGTATTCGGCGCGCTGGTGCCGTCGCGGGCGCGCTCCATTTCGTCCAGGAGCATCTCAAGGCCGAGATCAAACGTCCGGTCGAATTCGGCGGTGCCGAAATAACGCCCGGCCGCAGCTACTTTTGGAAAATCCTGCGCCAGTTGCTCGTCGCTGACGATGGTCACGGCCGAAGGCCCCTTTGCATAGCCGGCAGTCTCGTCGAGGATGGCACCCATCAGATAATAGCCGGTGGTGCGGAACAGCCGCGCACCCAGTTCCGGTCCGAAGCCGCCGGACTCGAACAGGCCAAGGATGCCGTTCAGCCAAGTGAGACAGGTCGGCGAATTCATCCGGTAGGTTACAAGGAACGTGGCAAAGGCCGGGTGCTCACGCGCGACGCGGCGGAAATCCTGCACGGCAATGCGTAACCTTTGTCGCCAAGGGAGGTCCGCGTCGGGCATTTCGAGGGAGCCGATCAGCCGATCCACCAAGGCTTCGAAGAGATGCGCCACCGAAGGAAAGTGGTGATAGATGCTCATGGCTTCGCAGCCGAGTTCTGCCGCCAGCTTGCGCATCGAAAACCCGGCGAGGCCCTCGCTCTCGATAACCTTCAAAGCCGCATCCTCGATCATCTCGCGAGACAGCCGGCCGCGCGGTCGCTTTTTTTTGATCGATGTGTCCATGGTGCCGCTTGACAACTTACACTGTAAGGCTAATTTTCGACAGTACCTTACATCGTAAGGCTAACAAACGCCAGAGGAGAATGTCATGTCTGTCTGTCGTACTCTTTCATCAAAGCACTCTTCCATCCGCCGTGCCTGCCTGCTCGCCGCCACCTGTGTGCTGACGCTGGCTGCAGCTCCTTCTTATGCCGATGAGTATGACGCGACCGTCAAGGACATCCAGTCGACCATGGGCGGGGTGCCCGGTTTCGTAAAGCAGTTCCCGAAAGCCGGTCTGCCCGGTGCATGGGCCGAGGTCAAGGCCATCCAGCTCAGCGACAAGACGGCGCTGCCGCCGAAGGTCAAGTCGCTGATCTCGCTGGCGGTGGCGGCGCAAATCCCGTGCAACTACTGTATCTGGTCGGACACGCAGGACGCCAAGCGCGCCGGCGCCACCGACGAGGAGATCCAGGAGGCGGTCGCCGTTTCAGCGCTGACCCGCCATTGGAGCACCATCTTCAACGGCATGCAGGTCGATTTCGATACGTTCAGGAAGGAGATGGGGCGGGCAGTAATGCTTTCGTTACTAGAGCGGGACGCGTTCAGACTGAATTAGCCTTCCCGCTTCGACTGTTTGTGTGATCCGCCAGCACCTCATCGATGACCCGCCACGATTTTTCCGCCTCGCGCTGGTTGCCGTCATGTCCCGAGGCGACGATCAGCGCCTTCCACAACGCCCAGCCCCGTGCGCGCGCCCAGCTGTGCTCGTCAAGGGCAATGGCGGCGCGGAACGCCTGGCGGCTCTCGCCGTAAAATTCCGTCCACGCGATCACCAGGTCACAGGCAGGATCGCCGATAGCCCTCCTGCCGAAATCGCCGACCGCCCACATTTGGCCACCTCCGACGACCTGAGTGCCCGAGGCACCGGGCCCAGGCCCCCATCCCGCCGCCCCTTGCCATCCGGCGCCAAGGGCCGTCGCCCACACGGCCTCGGCTGCGGCCTTGTCGATGCGGCCGCCGAGCGCCGAGAGCGCGGCTCGGGTCTCGGCGTCGTAGACCGAAAGCCGGCCACCGCGGTGGAAATTATGCTGCCCTGCCGGTGGCCCATCGGCAGCGTCGATCCGGTAGAGCGCAACCAGAAAGCCGGCCAGCGAACGGGCGAACTCAGTAAGATCGGCAATCAGTCCACCAGCCGCCGGTCTGCCGCCAAGCCAGCGATAGACGGACCAAGGCCATGGATAGCCTTCCCCGGGCGCGCCTTTGGCCAGCGGCACGGGTATCGGCAGAGGCAGGTGAGGCGCCAGGCGAGGCAGCCAGCGATGCTCCTTCTCGACCTGGGCGACATAGGCGGCAGCGCTCGGCAGCCGCACCGACATGCTGTCGCCCAGCCGGAACGTGCGGTTGTCCCAGCCGCCAGGCTCGACCGTCTCTACCGGCAGGTCCGCCCATTTGGGGAACTGCGCGGCAATCAGCCGGCGAACAAGTGCGGCATCTATCGGCATGCCTGGTGTTCGTTCATCGGGCGGCATCGGGCTTACTCAGATCTTTTGAATGGCCGGCGGTCAATCGTTTTGTCGTCGCACTCTTGCGGCGCCAGTGATTCCACTTGGCTGCAAATTCTCTAAGCCTTGCGCTCCCAGCGCCGGTCGGGCGTTTGCTGCCAGTAGGTCACGGTGTGGCCGGCCTCCTTCATTATCGTCCAGTGCGTGCGTGCCGCCTCTAGCTGGGCTGCATCGTGGCCGTCGAACAGGAACACGGCGCGCTGGTAGCCGCCAAGCTCCGGCGGCACCGCCCCATCGACCAGGAAGCGTATCTGCGCCTGGTTCGGATTGTCAGGGCCGACGGTCAGAAGCACCGGCTGCTCGGCGGGATGGGCTTCGCGATCCGTTGCGTGGGCCAGGAACGAATCGTCCCGGAAAGTCCACAGATGCTGGTCCAGCGCGTCGCGCCGTTCCTCGGTGCCGGTCTGCACCACGGCGCGCCAGCCGCGATCGACACTGCGCTCCAGGAGGCCGGGCAGCGCATCCTCCAGCGTCGATTCGGTCAGGTGATAAAACAGAACCTCGGCCATGCGTTCAGTCTACGTTGTCGGAGTCCCGCCCCAGCCGCTCATTGCTCGTAATGATCGCGCACCAGCCGGTCGAGCAGCCTAACGCCGAAGCCGGAAGCCCATGACTGGTTGATCTCGCTGGAAGGCGCGCCCATCGCGGTGCCGGCGATGTCGAGATGCGCCCAGGGCGTGTCCTTGACGAAGCGCTGCAGGAACTGCGCGGCGATAATGGCGCCGCCATGGCGGCCGCCGATGTTCTTCATGTCAGCATTCTTGGAATCGATCAGCTTGTCGTATTCGGCACCGAGCGGCATGCGCCACACCCGCTCCTGCGTCGCCTGTCCGGCCGCCGTCAGCCGGTCCGCCAACTCGTCATTGTTGGAGAACAGGCCGGCATAATGCTGGCCGAGCGCGACCATGATGGCGCCGGTCAGCGTCGCCAGATTGATCATGAATTTCGGCTGGAAGCGGTCGTTGCAGTACCAGAGCGCATCGGCCAGCACCAGGCGGCCCTCGGCGTCGGTATTGAGCACTTCGATAGTCTGGCCCGACATCGAGGTGACAATGTCGCCCGGTCGCTGAGCGTGGCCGTCGACGGCGTTTTCAACCAGCCCGACAATGCCGACGACATTGACCTTCGCCTTGCGCGCGGCCAGCGCGTGCATCAGCCCGGTGACGGCAGCAGCGCCGCCCATGTCGCCCTTCATGTCCTCCATGCCCGACGCCGGCTTGATCGAATTGCCGCCGGTGTCGAAGGTGACGCCCTTGCCGACAAAGGCGACCGGGCTTTCCTTGGCCTTGCCGCCGTCCCACCGCATGACCGCGATGCGGGCGCCACGCGGCGAACCCTGCGCTACGCCCAGCAGCGAACCCATGCCGAGCTTCTTCATCTCCTTCTCGGCCAGGATCTCGACCGTGACGCCGAGCGCCTCCAGTTCGGCGATGCGGGCGGCGAATTCCACCGGTCCCAAAACATTGGCCGGTTCATTGACCAAATCGCGCGCCAGCAAGACGCCGTCGATCACCGCCGCTTCATCGGCGAAGGCCTTCTTTGCAGCTGCCGGATCGGCGGTGTGAATAGTCACCTTGACAGGCTTTTTTGGCTCGCGCTTGTCGTCACCATTGTTCTTTTTGGTCTTGTACTTGTCGAAGGAATAGCTGCGCAGCAGGATGCCCGCTGCAAGCTGAACGGCTTGCCTGCCGCTGACGGCCGCACCGGGAAGATCGAGCACGACGGCCACTTCGGTTGCCTTGCGAAAGGACGCGGCAATCGTGCCGCCGAGCTTCAGCCAGGCGTAATCATCGAGATTGGAGCCCTTGCCGGCACCGACAGCCACCAGCCGCTCGAGCGATGTCCCTTCCGGTGCCAGCACTTCGACCAGGCTGGCGAATTTGCCGGTGAAGTCGGCGACCGGAAAAGCCCGCTCGAGGGTCTTTGCCGGATCGCAAGCCCTGGCGGCATCGCTGAGGCCGCCCTCGTCGGCCACCAGAACGAAAACGCTGCCTTTTTTGGGCGCGGCGAATTTGGCAAAGGCGATCGAGGGTCTCGAATTCATCATGTCCTGCTTTCGGGGAAGTGAGTTGGATTATTGCGAGAAACGTTCGTCAGTGAGCGGCGGGTTGAAACAGCTCGATGACATTGCCCGATGGGTCTTCGAGCAGCGTCTGGGAACCGCCGACGCCCGTTATGATATCGTTGCGAAAGACAAGTCCAGCACTCTTGAGGCGCGCAACCTCTTCTTTCAGGTCCGGCACCACCAACAGGATGCGATTCCAACCTCCCGGCACCGGCTGCCGGCCATCCGGCATCGCCCGTGCACCCGAACTGCCGGGTCCGCTTAGAAGGAGCCGTAAAGCGCCGCGTGTGACGGAAGCAAACGCCGGTCGGGCGTCCTGTTCAACAGCGAAGCCCAGATGTCCACAGTAGAAGTCGATCGAGGCGGCGACATCATCGACCATGTAGCGAATGCTGACTGGCGTCATGACTATTGACCTTTCGGTTCGAGCACGTTTCAACAAGGCGTGTCTATTGCGGGCGGAACAGTCGGCATAGTCCGGCTCATTATCGCTGCTTGACAATCCGCGCCGCTATCGCCCTGGCCTGAATGCGGGCGTTGGCGAAACAACCGCGAATGCTCGGCCGCATGCCGGTAAACCACAGACCGGGCAATTTCGGATCGGCATCGCCGCCGTTGAAAAGCGGAACGCCCTTGCCGTCGAGAACGCCGAGCTTGCCGACCATCTGCTCCAGACCGGTGCGATAGCCGGTCGCCGCAATGACGATATCGGGCGTGATCAACCTGCCGTCATTCAACACGATGCCGTCTTGGGTAAATTCCCGCAATAGTGGCACCACCACGATCGTGCCTGCCTTTATGGCGCGAACCGCGCCGTCATCGGCTGCGATCGCGGTGTAGTCGGCGCTCAGACGGCTCGCACCGCCTATGGGAGCCGGCGGAAGCCCAAATTTCGTCAGGTCGCCGAAAACCAGGCGCTGGGTTGTCGCCATCACCGCATCGGCCAACCGCACCGGCAAGCTCGCCATCAACGGTGAAAGCCTGTGGACGGCGACCTTGCCGATGCGTTTCGGCAGCAGCGACGGGCCGTTGCGGGCCGACAGCCAGATGCTTTGGGCATCTGCATTCGCAAGATGATTGAGTGCATCGAACCCCGAATTGCCGGCTCCGACGACCAGCACCTTTTTGCCGACGTAGTCCTTCGCCTCGCCAAAATCGGCCGAATGGATAATCCGGCCTGCAAAATCCTTCATGCCTTTCCACGCGGGAATAAACGGCTGCCGGTCGCGCCCGGTGGCGACGACGACATGGCGCGCCAGACGACGTCCGGAGTTCGTCCGCACGGTCCAGTGATCGCCGTCGAACGTGATCTCTTCAACGGCAACGCCGAATGCGACCGGCAGACCATGCGCCTGGCTGAAATCGTTCAGATGGCGAATGACGGCCGATTTATGCGGAAAAGCCGGGGTGCCTGCGGGATAGCCGACGCCGGGCAGCGTCGAGAGATCGCGATGCGTATTGAGGTGCAGCCGCTGGTGCCGCCGATGCCAGGGTTCGGCAAGCCGGCTCTCCTTTTCCAGGACGAGCGTCGGTACGCCGGCCTTCATCAAGGCGTGGGCGGCGGCAAGGCCGGCCGCGCCGGCGCCGACCACGATCGCGCCGTCAAAGACGGTTTCCCGACCGGTTTGATCGCGCAATTTTTCCGCTTCCATGCTGGGGCTCGACAGATCCTGACCCGTCTTATCATGTCGCGGCGGTCGCGACCGGCGCGACATTTGGTCGTTTTGCCGCATTTGACAAGACTTTGGCCGAAATCGCTCCCATATGCGATATCGAACCATCCACGATTCGTCGCGGCACGGCCCCGCTTCCCGCCGCAACCTGTTGTTAACCAACAATGTTCGCTCTTTCTTATCCATTGCCGCCGACACTCCGGCCCAGCGGATTTTGCGATCCGGGACAGAACCCAGATCGAACCGCCAAACTGAGCCAGTTGTGCAGCCGGCGCCGGACGACTACCTTGTTCCAAGGCATGATGCCGTTCGAAATCGCCGAGAAAAGCCTTCATGAAGGTCGTTGAACGTTACATCATGCGCCGTGCTTTCGCGGTATTCGCGCTGGCGCTCGTCTGGACGCTGGCGATCGTCTGGACGACTCAGGTGCTCGCCCGCATCGACCTCGTCACCGATAGCGGTCAGTCGGCCCTCACCTTCTTCGAAGTCGCAGCGCTGATCATCCCGACGATCGTTCCGATTGTCGTGCCGTTCGCCCTGGTGGTCGCGGTCGCCCAGATCCTCAGCGTGATGAATTCGGATTCGGAGCTGGCCGTCATCAATGCCGCCGGCGCTTCACGCTGGACCATCGTCAGGCCGATCATGCTTCTGGCACTTGCAGCCAGCGTTTTTTCCTTCGCCGTCGACAATGGCGTCGACCCTTACGCACGCCAGAAGAACCGCGAGTTGATTGCGTCGTCGCGTGCCGATCTGTTGTCGTTGATCATCCAGGAAGGCACCTTCCGTAAGATCGATGACGGCCTGTTCCTGCAGGTTGGCGAACGGCTTCCCGACAACCGTCTCGGCGGCATCTTTGTCGCCGATTCGCGCGAAGAAGGCGTCAATCTCATCTACTACGCCAAGACCGGCAGCATCATCGAACGCGGCGACGAGAAGGTGCTGATGATGAATGACGGCGTCATCCATCGCAAAACCATGACTGGCGACCTCTCGGTGATCCGGTTCACCTCCTACGCCTTCGACTTGTCCGCTTTCATGTCGGCATCATCTGACATCCTGCTCTTGCCGAAGGACCGGACGACCCAGTATCTGCTCAATCCCAGTCCGAACGACAAGATGTACCAGCAAAAGCCGAACAGGTACCTGGCCGAGCTCAACCAGCGTTTTTCCGAGTGGTCCTATTCGCTCGTCTTCGCGCTGATCGCGCTCGCCGTTGCCGGAGATGCGCGCTCGCATCGCGAGGCGCGTGTGCACCCGCTGATCACGGCAATCGCGATCGCACTGTTCGTGCGCTGGCTCGGGTTCTTTGCCGCCGGCAAGGCCGACAAGGTGCCGCAATATGCCTATATGGTCTACGGCGTCCCGATCGTCGCATCGGCGATCGCCATCTGGTTCATCGTGTCCAACCGGACCATGGAACTGCCGGTTGCCTGGGCCGATTGGATAACCAATCTTGCCGGCCGCTTCAGTGACGGCTGGAGCGCCATCAAGCTCCGTTTTGCCAGGCGTGGCGCATCCGGACAGGGGGCCGGCTGATGGGCTGGACTCTGGGTCGGTACTTCTTCTTTCGCTATGTGACGATCACCATCTGGTTCTTCATCGGCCTCTTGGCGCTGGTGTTCCTGATCGATTTCACCGAGCTTTCCGGCCGCACGACCGGCGTGCCGGGCTTCACCTACGCAACTGCGTTCGCCATTTCGGGGCTCAGGATGCCGATGATCATGCTGCAGACGGTGCCGTTCGTCGGCCTGTTCTCGGCGATGGCGACGTTGGTGTCGCTCAACCGCAAATATGAATTGGTCATTGCCCGTTCCGCCGGGGTTTCCGCATGGCAATTCCTGCTGCCGTGCTGCATCGGGGCGCTGCTGTTTGGAGCCTTGTCGGTCGGCGTCATCAATCCGGTAGCCGCGCACGCCTATTCCTGGTCCGAGGAGATCGAGACCCAGCTCCGTTCGGGCAAGTCGAACAGCGTCTCGGCCGATGCTGCGCCCTGGATCAGGCAGAAAACCAACGCCGGCGACACCATCATCGGCGCGCGCGCCATTCTCAATCAAGGCCTGGAGATGGCCGACGCGGTCTTCTTCAGCTTCAGCCCGCAAGGCGACATCATCGAGCGCAAGGATGCGGCGCGCGCCTTTTTGCGGGACGGCTACTGGGAATTGCAGGACGTCAAGGTGTTCCGGGACGGTACCATCCAGTCGTTACCCAGCGATCGGCTGCCGACCAATCTCAAGCCGGAATTCGTGCAAGAGCGGTTGGCCCGCCCTGAGACCATTCCCTTCTACGATCTGCCCGGCAAGATCGAAGTGGCCCGCTCCTTCGGCCTCAAGGCAAACGCCTTCGCCATGCAGTTCAATTCCCTGATTGCGCTGCCCTTCCTGCTTGTCGCGATGACGCTGATTGCGGCAACGGTATCAATGCGATTTGCGAGGATGGGGCAGTCGGCAACGATGATTCTGGGTGGCATCGTGGCCGGCTTTCTGCTTTATGTCGTTTCGGTGCTGGTCAAGGCATTCGGCGTAGCGGGATTCGTACCCACGGCCGTAGCGGCTTGGGTCCCGGTTGTCGTGGCTATGTTCTTCGGGGTGACATTCCTGCTATACAAGGAAGACGGCTAGTGAGGGAGGCGGTTTTGCGCAGCCATAGGCACGCCGGTTTGGCACGCCTCTCTGCGGCGAGAGCCTTGGCGTGCCTGCTTGCCAGCGCCGCCCCGGTTGCTCCGGCTTTTGCCCAGGACGTCAGTGAGCTGGCAACGAAGGTTCCGAGCGGCACGCAGATGCTGCTGGCAGCCGATACGCTGGTCTACGACAACGACAAGCAGACCGTGACGGCCGTCGGCGGCGTCCAGATCGACTACGGCGGCAACCGTCTGGTCGCCCAGCGGGTCGAATACAACCGCAACACCAAACGCCTCGTCGCCAGCGGCAATGTCGAACTCGTCAATAGCGACGGCACCAAAATCTATTCGCAGCATGCCGACATCACTGACGATTTCGCCGACGGCTTCGTCAACGCGCTGCGGGTCGAGACCATAGACAAGGCGTATTTCGCCGCCGAAAGCGCGGAGCGCATGGGCGGCGTGCTGACGACGTTCCACAATGGCGTCTACACCGCCTGCGAGCCGTGCGAGGACAAGCCCGACAAAGCGCCGACCTGGCGTATCAAGGCCAGGAAGATCATCTGGAACGGCGAGAAGAAGACGGTTCGCTTCGAGAACTCGAATTTCGAGTTCTTCGGCTTTCCGCTGGCCTATCTGCCGGCTTTCGAGATCGCCGACCCGACGGTCAAGCGCAAGAGCGGCTTCCTGATCCCCGGCGTCGCCTACAAGAGCGATCTCGGCGTCGGTGTTAAAGTCCCCTATTATTTCGCGCTCTCGCCGACCTACGATCTCACTGTCACTGGCAGCGGCTATACCAAGCAAGGTTTCCTTGGTGAGGCCGAGTGGAGGCAGCGCTTCAACAACGGTCAGTACAGCCTGAAGATTGCGGGCATCCGGCAGGAGAATCCCGACGCCTTCATCGACGACAATGGCCACAACGTGAATTCGGGTACCGAAGGCGACCCGAACAGGTTCCGCGGCATGATGGGCACCCAGGGCCAGTTCGCCATCAACCCGCGCTGGGACTTCGGCTGGGACATCCTGCTGCAGAGCGACAAGAATTTCGCGCGCACCTACGACATCGATGGCTTCAACGATAGCGTGCACCGCTCCGAGGTGTACCTGACGGGGCTCAACGATCGCAATTACTTCGATGTGCGCGCCATGCACTTCGACGTTCAGGAAGACACGCTCGCCAGCGATCCGACTGCACGCGCCGCCAAGCAGCCCTGGGTGCTGCCCTCGCTCGACTACGCCTATATCCCCGACATGCCGGTGGCCGGCGGGCAGCTGTCGTTCGACGTCAACGCGCGGGTCATTGACCGCGACAGGCTCGATACGGCTCTTGCAAATTCGGGCATCCCTTCGTCCGTCAACAACGTCCGCGGCATCGACGGTCAATCCGGCCGCCTTACCGCGGAAGCCGAATGGAAGCGCACCTTCACCACCGATGGCGGGCTGCTGCTGACACCGCTCCTCGCGCTGCGCGGCGACGCCGGCTACGTCAACGCCTCCTCGGCCTCGCTCGACGCCATCAACCAGATGGCGACCAATCTCGGCGTCGAGGACGATATGCGTTCATCGCTTGCCCGCTACATGGCGACCGCCGGCCTTGAGATGCGCTGGCCGGTGCTGTTTTCGATGACCAGTTCCAGCCATGTCTTCGAACCGATGGCGCAGGTATTCATGCGTCCGAACGAGCAATATGTCGGCGGGCTGGCGGTCCCCAACGAGGACGCCCAGAGCTTCGTCTTCGACGCCACGACGCTGTTCGAGCGCGACAAATTCTCGGGCTATGACCGCATGGAAGGCGGCACACGCGCCAATGTCGGGCTGCGCTATTCCGGCGCATATGACAATGGCTGGGGCACCAATGCGGTGTTCGGCCAATCCTACCAGCTCGGCGGCCAGAACTCGTTCGGCACGCCGGATCTGGTCAATGTCGGCGCCTATTCAGGTCTTGAAACTGCAACCTCCGACTATGTCGGCCTTGTCGGCTTCAACAGCCCCAGCGGGTTTTCCGGCTCGGTCAGCGGCCGTTTCGACGAGCAAAGCTTCGAGATCCGCCGCGCTGAGGTAAAGGCCGCCTTTTCAGGCCTGCCGGTATCGCTGAGCGCCAAATACGCCTTCATCCAGGCGCAGCCGCTCTATGGCTTCTCGACCGATCGCCATGAGGTTACGCTCGGCGCCTCGACACATCTTGCCGAGAATTGGCGCGTCTTTGGCACCGGCACATATGATCTGGAGCAGAGCGTTCTGGTCAAGGACGGGGTCGGCTTTGCCTATAGTGATTCGTGCTTTACCTATTTGATGACGTTTTCGGAAAGACGTGACCTGAACACCAAGGAAGTATCGCAGAACGTCGGCTTCAACCTGTCGTTCCGCACGCTCGGCGATTTCGGCTCGTCGCAACGCTCCATCGACACCATTCAATAACGGGCAGCGGTCGGCAACAGGGCGCCTGGCGGACGACATTGTTTCGCCGCATAGAGCAGGCACGAATTTTGACGGCCTGAACTGGATAGGTTGGGCCGAATCGGGATGGAATTGGGATGCTTTCGATGAGGAAATACCTCTTTTCGGCAGGGTTCGCGCTGCTGGTGGCGTTCTCGACCACCGCGGTGACGCGGCCAGTTTTCGCCACCGAGATCAAATACGTCGTCAACAATATACCGATAACCACCGGCGACATCCAGCATCGGGCCGCTTTCCTGCGCCTGCAGCACAGAAAGGGCGATGCCGGCCAGGAAATGATCGACCAGACGCTGCGCCTGGCCGAAGCCCGGCGGCTCGGCATCCGCATCAGCGACGCGCAGGTCGATGCCGCTTATCAGCGTTTCGCCACCAGCAACAAGATGCCGCTCAAGCAGCTTGACGGCGCGATGGCGCAATCCGGCGTCACCAAGGAGCATTTCAAGGAGTTTATCCGGGCGCAGATGGCCTGGAACCAGGCGCTGACCGCGCGTTCCCGTTCCGGAGACGGTGGCGGCGCAATGAGCGAGCAGGACCTCGTCAAGCGCATGCTCGAAAAAGGCGGCAGCAAACCGAGCGCCACAGAGTACATGCTGCAGCAGGTCATCTTCGTGGTGCCGGCCGCCGAGCGAACCGCGACGCTGGCCAAGCGCAAACGCGAAGCCGACGCCATGCGCGCCCGCTTCAACGGCTGCAACACCACGCGCGAATTCGCCAAGGGCCTGATCGATGTCACCGTTCGCGATCTCGGCCGGGTGCTGGCGCCGCAATTGCCGGCGGACTGGGCCGAGCAGATAAAGGCTACAAAGGTCGGCGGCGCCACCACGACGCGCGAAACCGACCGCGGTGTCGAATTCATCGGCATCTGCTCGTCGCGCGAAGTGTCAGACGACAAAGCCGCGCAGATGGTGTTCCAGAGTGAAGGTTCGAACGACAAGAACGCCGACGAACTCTCGAAGAAATATGTCGAGGAGTTGCGGAAGAAAGCCCGCATAATCGAGCGCTGAAGCCGAAGCGCCGTGGCTGACGCAGAGCTTCCGCTGGCGTTGAGCGTCGGCGATCCGTCCGGCGTGGGGCCGGACATCGCCATCGCTGCTTGGCAGGCCCGCGATAGCGCTGGCGTTCCGTCTTTTTATCTCCTTACCGATCCGGCAGTGATTGCCGCGCGGGCGCACAGGCTCGGCACCGATATTGCGATTGCCGAGACGACGCCGGCGTTAGCGCCGGTGGTGTTTTCGCGCGCGCTGCCGGTGGTGGCGCTTGCTGCCCGTTTCGTCGACAGTTCCGGCCGCCCGGATCCAGCCAACGCCGCCGGCATCATCGAGGCGATCGACCGCGCCGTTGCCGACTGCCTGGCCGGCCGCGCTGCCGCGGTCGTCACCTGCCCCATTGCCAAGAAGCCGCTCTACGACGCCGGCTTTCGCTTTCCCGGCCACACCGAATATCTGGCGCATCTGGCATCGCTTCACACCGGCACCGAAGTGACACCGGTGATGCTGCTTGCCGGTCCGGACCTGCGCACCGTGCCGGTCACCATCCACATCGCGCTGGCCGAGGTGCCGAAAGCGCTGACGACGGACCTTATCGTCGCCACCGGCCGCATCACCGCCGCCGACCTTGCGAACCGCTTCGGAATTGCCAAGCCACGGCTCGCCATTGCCGGCCTCAACCCGCATGCCGGCGAAGGCGGCACCATGGGCACCGAAGACGAGCGGATCGTGCGCCCGGCGGTCGACCGGCTGAGGCAGGAAGGAATCGACGCCTTCGGGCCGTTGCCGGCCGACACGCTGTTTCATGCTCGCGCCCGCGCCGGCTACGACGTGGCGCTCTGTATGTATCACGACCAGGCGCTGATCCCGGCCAAGGCGCTGGCGTTTGACGAGGCGGTCAACGTCACGCTCGGCCTGCCCTTCGTCCGCACCTCGCCCGACCACGGCACCGCCTTCGACATCGCCGGCAAGGGCATCGCCCGTGCCGGCAGCCTGATTGCAGCGCTGAAACTCGCTCGCGTTCTTGCCGATACCGGGAAAAGGCCGTAGGCCCTGAGCCCAATCAGCCAAATTCGATGGCCCTTAACCCGATGAGCCCGCCTGATGAGCCCAGCCCGATGAGCATAGACGGCCTGCCGCCACTGCGCGAGGTGATCGAGCGCCATGGGCTGCAGGCGAAAAAGGCGCTGGGCCAGAATTTTCTGCTCGACCTTAACCTGACAAGCAAGATTGCGCGAACCGCCGGCGACCTGAGCGACGTTACGGTTATCGAGGTCGGTCCCGGTCCGGGCGGGCTGACTCGTGCCCTGCTCCTCAACGGCGCCCGGCGGGTCGTCGCGATCGAGCGCGACGAGCGCTGCCTGGCGGCCTTGGCCGAGATCGCGAACCACTATCCGGGTCGGCTCGAGATCGTAGCCGGCGATGCGCTGAAAGCTGATTTTGCAGCGCTTGCAAAAGGAGTGCCGGGAAGCGGCGGGTCGGCGAAAATCGTTGCCAACCTGCCCTACAATATCGGCACCGAATTGCTGATCCGCTGGCTGACCGTTACCGAGTGGCCGCCGTTCTACACATCGATGACGCTGATGTTCCAGCGCGAGGTCGCCGAACGCATTGCAGCCAGCCCCGGCAGCGAGGCCTATGGTCGGCTCGGCGTGCTGGCCGGCTGGCGGACGGAGGCGAGGATTGCCTTCGACGTACCGCCGCAGGCGTTCACGCCGCCACCCAAGGTGACGTCCTCGGTGGTGCATCTTGTGCCGCGTGCCAACCCCTTGCCGGCAGAGGTGAAACGGCTCAGCCGCGTCACCGAAGCGGCATTCGGCCAGCGCCGGAAAATGCTGCGGCAGAGCGTGAAAAGCCTCGGCGGCGAGGCACTGCTCACCCGCGCCGGCATCGATCCGACCAGGCGTGCGGAGACGCTCAGCGTCGAGGAATTCGTTCGCCTGACCAACGCGGTGTGATGCCGGGAAGCGTCCGCGTGGAATTTCCGCTCTCATGGCATAGATAGCCGGACAAACCCCGCCCGGAGACAAACAGTGACCGCCTATGTCATTTCCGACGTCACGATCCGTGACGCAGAGGCTATCGAAGCCTATCGCGCCCGCGCGGCTGCCTCCATCGCCCAGCATGGCGGGCGCTATCTGGTACGCGGCGGCGAGGTGGAAAGTTTGGAAGGCGACTGGTCTCCCGGGCCGCTGATCATCGTGGAATTCCCCGACATGGACACGGCGCGGCGTTGGTACCGCTCCGCCGAATATGCCGCGGCATTGGAACTGCGCGACGCCGCGCTCAGCCGCAATCTGATCCTGGTCGCGGGGACAGCGCCTTGATCAATCCGTCTTTTCGTCGAGCAGCCCCGAGACGAAATCGAACAGGCCCGGCCGGCGATCGCGTCTGAGCCGTTCGGCCGTGACGATGCCCCGCACCTCGGCGAAAGCGCGGTCGAGATCGTCGTTGACGATGACGAAATCATATTCCTTCCAGTGCTCGATCTCGTTGCGGGCGTTCTTGAGCCGCGTCTCGATCACCGCTTCCTGGTCCTCGGCGCGACGCTTCAGCCGCGCCTTCAATTCCTTCATCGATGGCGGCAGGATGAATATCGAGACGATGTCGGCGCGCATCTTCTCCTTGAGCTGCTGAGCGCCTTGCCAGTCGATGTCGAACAGCATGTCGCGGCCTTCGGCCAGCGCCTGTTCAGCCGGCTCGCGCGGCGTCGCGTAGCAATTGCCGTGCACCTCCGCCCATTCGAGCAGCGCATCGGAATCGCGCAGCCGCTCGAATTCGCGCATGGTACGGAAGTGGTAATGGACGCCCTCGATCTCGCTGCCGCGGCGTGGCCGCGTGGTGACCGAGACCGACAATTCCAGGCTGGAATCGCTCTCCAGCAGATTGCGCGCAATCGTCGACTTGCCGGCGCCTGACGGCGACGACAAGACCAGCATCAGCCCGCGGCGCCGAATGCGGGAACCCACATCCCTAGCGGTCATGGGGCTTGGCAGTCATGTGGCTTGGCATCGGGATCATTCCAGATTCTGGACCTGTTCGCGAAACTGGTCGACGACCGCCTTCAGTTCCAGCCCGATGGCGGTGACCGCGGCAGCATTCGACTTGGAACACAGCGTATTCGATTCGCGGTTGAATTCCTGTGCCAGGAAATCGAGCTTGCGGCCGATGGCCCCACCGCCGGCGAGCAGTGCCCGCCCCGACACCACGTGCGTCTTCAGCCGGTCGATTTCCTCGCGTATGTCGGCCTTGGTGGCCAGGAACGCCGCTTCCATATGCAGCCGGCTGGCGTCCAGGTTGGCAGACGCGTCCATCAACAGGCGGATCTGCTCGGCGAGCCTTTCGCGGATCGTGGCCGGTTCGCGTGATGGATCGGCCTCGGCCCGCAGCGTCAGCGCCTCGATGGCATCGATATGGCCGGACAGCAGGGAACGAAGTGCCGCACCTTCGCCCTGGCGCGCCTGCTGCAGCCCGTTCAGTGCTGCTTCCAGCGCCGACAGTATTGCGGTATCGAGCGCACTGCGCGCCTCTTCGGTTTCGATGGTTTCGGGAATGTCGAGGACGCCGCGCAGCGCAAGCAGCCCGTCGGCCGCCGCAGGGGCTACTCCGAACTGCTCCTGCAGCCGCTTGGCCAACTCCGCCAGATCCTTCAGGAAAGCCTCGTTGACCACGGGTTGCGCTTGAGCGCCGGCGGCGCGGCCAATGGTCAGCGTCATCTGGAAATTGCCGCGCGCAAAACGCTTTTGCACCGTCTGCCGGACGGCCGGCTCCAGCCGGTCGAAACCTTGCGGCAGCCGCAGCCTGACCTCGACGCTTTTGCCGTTGACGGACTTGGCTTCCCAGGCAATCGAAGTGCCGTCGTGTTCGGCGACACTGCGCGCAAAACCGGTCATGCTCTGCAAGTTCATGTAGCCGTGCGTCCCTTTGCCGAATGCCCCTCAAGCCGGAGCGATTTTCTCCGGACAGGATCATGTGAATTTCAATGCCATAGCAGCCCTTGCACATCCACCCGGACATGCACAGGGCCAACCTGATGGCGTCCGGCCCTACTGGGCGGCGGTGGCGCCCGCATCGTCAACGATGGCTCCCGCCGGCGTGTCGGCTCCGGTATTGGTTGCTCCGGCCTTGGCGGCGTCCTGCGCCTGTTTTTTCAGCAGTGCGCGGTAGCGAGCGACATTCTCGTTATGCTCATCGAGCGTCGAGGCAAAGACGTGCCCGCCGCTGCCGTCGGCGACGAAGTAGAGATCGCTGGTCTTCGACGGATTGGCGACTGCCTCCAGCGCCGCACGGCCGGGATTGGCGATCGGCGTCGGCGGTAAGCCGTTGATCAGATAGGTGTTGTAGGGCGTCGGCTTCTGGATGTCCGACTGATAGATCGGGCGGTCGATGGGTTTGCCCTTGCCGCCGAACAGGCCGTAGATGATGGTCGGGTCCGACTGCAGCCGCATACCCTTGGCCAGCCGGTTGAGGAAGACGGCGGCTACGCGCGAGCGTTCATCGCCCTTGCCGGTCTCCTTCTCGACGATAGAGGCCAGGGTGACAAAATCCTCAACGTTGGCGATCGGCAAATCCGGCGCTCGGCGCTGCCAGACCTCGTCGACCAGCTTCGTCTGGTCGGCCAGAAGCTTGTCGACCATCTGCTGGCGTGTTGCGCCGCGGGTGAAACGCAGCGTGTCGGTGGCGAGGCTGCCCTCAGGTGGAGTGGTCGACGGCATATCGCCGGTCAGCGCGTCCTGCTCGGCAATCCGTTGCAGCGCCTGCGCGACCGTCAGCCCCTCGGGGATAGTCAGCGAATACATCACCGACTTGCCGCTCTTCAGCATTTCCATGATATCGTGCATCGACGCCTGCGGCTTGATCTCGTATTCGCCGGCCTTCAGGGCGGAATCATTGCCGAAGGCGCGCACGCCAAGGCGGAAAATGCGGGCGTCGCTGATCAGCCCTCGCCGCTCAAGCTGGTCGGCGATCTCCTGGACGCCGCTATTCGGCTTGACCAGGAAAGTGTCGCCATTGGCCGACGGGCCGGGCTCGTTGAACTCCTGCTTGCCGAAATACAGCGCAACGCCTGCCGCCAGCACCATCAGCATCACCGAAGAGATGACGAAGTTCATGAACACGACGAACTGGCTGCGCGAGGCACGCGAGCGCTTCGGCGGCGGCGTGCCGGCCTCGGGCCGCAACGCCTCACTGGCCGTCTTCGGCACGATCGGGCCGGGCGTTGCTGCCCGTTGCCCGAATTCCCCGTTATCGGCCGGATTTGTGTTCATAGCGCCCTACCATTTGATCTTGCGACGAATCCCCTCGGGCAGAGTAGGGGCGAATATGGCAAAATTGACGGCAGACGGAAACCGGCAGAGCGGTCAGCCATTGTAGCGCTGGAAGACGAGCGAGGCGTTGGTGCCACCGAAGCCGAAGGAGTTGGACAGCGCCACGTCGATCTGCCGGGCCCGCGGCTTGTGCGGCACCAGGTCGATCGCCGTTTCGCGCTCCGGATTGTCAAGATTGATGGTCGGCGGCGCGATGTTGTCGCGAATGGCGAGGATCGAAAAGATCGCCTCGGCAGCACCAGCCGCGCCCAGCAGGTGGCCAATCGACGATTTGGTCGACGACATCGATATCTTCGAGGCGGCGTTGCCGACCAGCCGCTCGACGGCGCCGAGTTCGATCGTATCGGCCATGGTCGAGGTGCCGTGCGCGTTGATGTAGTCGACATCGGCCGGCGTCAGCTTCGCCCGGTTCAGCGCCGCGGTCATGCAACGGAAAGCGCCGTCGCCGTCTTCGGCAGGCGCGGTGATGTGATAGGCGTCACCGGTCAGACCGTAGCCGGTGACCTCGGCATAGATCTTGGCGCCGCGGGCCTTGGCGTGTTCGAGCTCCTCGAGCACGACAACACCGGCGCCCTCGCCCATGACGAAGCCGTCGCGATCGCGATCATAGGGGCGTGAGGCCGTTTGTGGCGCGTCGTTGCGCTCGGTGGAGAGCGCGCGGCAAGCGGCGAACCCGGCGATCGACAGTCTCGTCACCGGCGCTTCGGCGCCGCCTGCGACCATAACGTCGGCATCGCCCCAGATGATCAGGCGGGCGGCGTCGCCGATGGCGTGCGCACCCGTCGAGCAAGCGGTGACGACGGCATGGTTTGGGCCTTTCAGCCCATGCCGAATCGAGACCTGACCGGAGACGAGGTTGATGATCTGGCCAGGGATGAAGAATGGGCTGATGCGGCGCGGACCGCGTTCCTTGAGGATCATCGCATTCTCGGCGATGCCTTCGATGCCGCCGATGCCCGAACCGATCAGCACGCCGGTGGCGCACTGTTCCTCATGCGTCTTCGGCTGCCAGCCGGAATCCTTGAGTGCCTCGTCGGCGGCCGCGATCCCGTACAGGATGAAGTCGCCGATCTTGCGCAGTTCCTTCGGCTCGAGAACGGCTTCAGGATTGAAAGTGGCATTGGAGCCGTCACCGCGCGGAATGACGTGGGCGACCTTGCAGGCAAGGTCTTCCACCTCGAATTCGGTGATGCGCTTGGCTGCGCTGCGGCCGGTCAGAAGCTCCTTCCAGCTGTGCTCGAAGCCCATGCCGAACGGCGAAAGCAGCCCAAGGCCCGTGACGACGACACGCCTCATCGCAGGTCCTCCCCGGTGATGACTGCAAATAGCGTCAGGCGGAGGCCTTGTCGATGTATTTCACCGCATCGCCAACAGTCAGGATGGTCTCGGCGGCGTCGTCCGGGATTTCGACACCGAACTCTTCTTCGAACGCCATGACAAGTTCGACCGTGTCGAGGCTGTCCGCGCCCAGATCATCGATGAAGCTCGCCTGCTCCGTCACCTTCTCGGCATCGACGCCAAGGTGCTCGATGACGATCTTCTTGACGCGCTCTGCGGTGTCACTCATTTGGGCATCCTCGTCTTTTGGTTGTCTGTCTTCGTTAGCGGGCAGAATGCCGCTAATCAAGCTGAAAGATGGTCCTGCCGGAAACGCAGCGGAACAGGACCGGTTTTTGCCCGAACCGCCGGGTTGCGGGCGGCATTACACGAAAAATCCCGTGCATCCAAGACGGAATGAAGCGTTTTCCCAAGTGTTAGATCATTGCCATGCCGCCATTCACATGAATGGTCTGGCCGGTGACGTAGGCTGCCTCGTTGGAAGCTAGGTAGGCGACGGCAGAGGCGACTTCGGCGCCCGTGCCCATGCGCCGGGTCGGGATCGCCGCCATGATCGCCTCTTTCTGCTTGTCGTTGAGCTTGGCGGTCATCGCCGATTCGATGAAGCCCGGGGCGACGCAGTTGACGGTGATATTGCGGGTGGCGATCTCCTGCGCCAGCGATTTGGAAAAGCCGATCATACCGGCTTTGGAGGCGCAGTAGTTGGTCTGGCCGGGATTGCCGGTGACGCCAACCACTGAAGTGATGTTGATGATGCGGCCATGGCGGCGCCGCATCATCGGATGGGTAAGCTCGCGGGTCAGCCGGAA
The DNA here is from genome assembly GCF_040322975.1 of Mesorhizobium sp. M0074. Classification (NCBI taxonomy): domain Bacteria; kingdom Pseudomonadati; phylum Pseudomonadota; class Alphaproteobacteria; order Hyphomicrobiales; family Phyllobacteriaceae; genus Mesorhizobium; species Mesorhizobium sp. M0074. The sequence continues at coordinate 60,875 of NZ_JAMYUM010000008.1, read as the reverse complement.
CACGGCGGTCAGGTTGACCTCGAGCACGCTATCCCAGTCGGCGTCAGCCATGCGTACGAACAACCCGTCCTTGGTGATGCCGGCATTGTTGACGAGGATGTCGACGCCTTCGAGGTCGGCCTCCGCCTTCTGGCCGAGCGCCTTGACGTCGTCGCGGTTGGAAAGATTGGCCGGGAAAAGCTTGACCCGGTCGCCCAGTTCGGCGGCCAGCGCCTCCAGTTTCTCGATACGTGTGCCATGCAGGCCGACGATAGCGCCCTGGCCGTGCAGCACGCGGGCGATCGCCTCGCCGATACCTCCCGATGCGCCGGTGACGAGCGCCTTGCGGCCGGTCAATTCGAACATTCTTGCCTCCTGATCTGAGCGAACACCCTTCGCATGGAGCGGGGTCAAATCGCCAGTTGATTATGCAAGCGCCGCCAGCGCCGCCTCGACATCCGCCGCGGATCCGATGGCAGTGGTGGCAATGTCGCGGTTGATGCGGCGGGCCAGCCCCGACAGCACCTTGCCGGCGCCCACTTCGTAAAGCGTCGCAACGCCGTTGCTGCCGAACCACTCCACCGTTTCGCGCCAGCGCACGCGCCCGATCACCTGTTCGACGAGTCGGCGGGCGATCTCGTCGGGATCGCTCGTCGGGGTCACCGTAACATTGGAGACCAGCGGCACGACCGGCGCACTCTTCGTCACGGCGGCCAGCGCCTCCCGCATGATCTCGGCCGCAGGCTTCATCAATGCCGAATGGAAGGGCGCTGAGACCTGCAGCATCAGCGCCCGCTTGGCGCCCTTCTCCGTGCATAGCCTCGCCGCCAGTTCGACCGCTGGCCTGGCGCCGGAGATCACCAGCTGGCCGCCGCCATTGTCATTGGCGATCTGGCAAACCAAGGCTTGTGCGGGATCTTTGGCGGCGCCCTGGGCGGCCTCTGCGCAAGCGGCTTCGACGTCGGCCTGTTCCAGCCCGATGATCGCCGCCATGGCGCCCTCGCCGGCCGGCACAGCCGCCTGCATGGCGTTGCCGCGGATGCGCAACAGCCGGGCGGCGTCGGCGACCGAAACGAAACCTGCGGCCGCAAGTGCCGAATATTCGCCGAGCGAGTGGCCGGCGACATAGGTGACCTTGCCGTTCAGGGAGAAGCCGCGCGCCTCCAGCGCCCGGATTGCGGCAAGCGACACCGCCATCAGCGCCGGCTGGGCGTTGGCGGTCAGCGTCAGCGTCTCTTCCGGGCCTTCCCAGATCAGCTTCGATAGGTTTTCGCCGAGCGCGTCGTCGACTTCCTCGAAGATCCGCCGCGATTCCACAAAGGTATCGGCGAGGTCCTTGCCCATGCCGACAGCCTGGCTGCCCTGCCCCGGAAAGGTGAATGCGATAGCCATCGGCGGCTCCCAGCTGCTGGTTCACGTTGCCTGTGACGCAAGGCGTGCGGCCAAGTCAAGTCCAACCTTGATCGCGTAATATCGGCCGAGTGCCTGTTTCGGCAGGCTTTTTGGCGATCACTCATGATGAAAACCGCTCACGATTTGTTTGCTGGCTCTTCTTATTTCCGCCACAGGCGCTAGGCTTTGCGTGACAGTTCGATGACAATCGAGTGACGCTTTTGTTGCGGGCCGGGGAACTATTGAAGTGGCAAAGACCAAGCAGAGCGCAGCCGAGGCGGCGCCCCAGTTTCTTGAAGGCGATCCGTCGACCGGCTATCTGCCGGCGCGCAAATGGCCTGTCATCCGCTATGGCCTTATCAGCTTGCTGGCTGCGGCCATCCTTGTGTTTGCCATCGAACTGATCGTGCGCGGCAACTTTGCCGGCACCATTGATTTCTTTCTGCAGCCTTTCAAACCCGGCTGGACCACGATCATCATTTTTGCGCTGATCCTCATCGGCCTCGACGCCGTGCTCGGCCGCAGTCATCAGAGCCTGATGATCGTCGCGCCGCTGACATTGTCGCTGGCGTTCGTCGGCCACCAGAAGTCGCTGTATCTCGGCGATCCGCTCTATCCGACCGATTTCCTCTATTCCCGGCAGATTGTGGCACTGATGCCGCTTCTGGTACGCGATCGCCCGGGAACCGCCATTGCCCTGGCGATCGGCATCGTCGGCGGGCTGTCGCTGCTCGTCTATGGCTGGCGGCTATGGCGCCGCCGCGTTCCGGCACTCAGCCACAAGGGCCGCCTTGCCCGGCTGACGCTGACGGTGCCGCTGATCGCCTTCTTCGTCTCCATCATGGACTATGCCACTTTCTCGTGGACACGCGACCGGCTGCAGATCATCCCGATCATGTGGGACCAGAAGGAAAACTATGCCTCGAACGGTTTTGCGCTCGCCTTCGCGCTGAACGTCCCGATGGCGCATGTCTCGGCGCCGCCCGGCTATTCCGGCAAGGCGATCGAAGCGATCGGCAAACCGCAGGTGACGGCTTCGGTACCCGCCGAGAAGCCCGACATCATCGTCGTCATGAGCGAATCCTTCTGGGATCCGACCAAGCTACCCGGCGTCACCATCACGCCCGACCCTATCCCCAATGTGCGGGCACTGCGCACGGGTTACATGTTCTCGCCCGAGTTCGGCGGCATGACGGCCAACATCGAGTTCGAGGCCCTGACCGGCTTTTCCAACGCCTTCCTACCGGCGGGCAGCATTCCCTACCAGCAATATGTGCGGACACCGACTCCCTCGCTGGCGACATTCCTGAAAAGTCAAGGCTACCGGGCGCGCGCTATCCATCCCGGCACTAACTGGTTCTGGAACCGGGGGGCCGTCTATGCCGATTTCGGCTTCAACGACTTCAAGTCCGAGGAGACGTTGCCGCCCATGCAGAAGCGCGGACCGCTCGCGTCGGACGCTGCGATGACCGACGAGATCATCCACGAAGCCGATACCAGCGCCGAGCCGGTCTTCTTTTTCGCCGTCAGCCTGCAGAACCACGGGCCGTATGAGCCGTATCGCTATAACAATCCGACCCACAAGGTGCAGGCGCCGATCAGCCAATGGGCGCGTGAATCGCTGTTGAGCTATGCCGAAGGCTCTTCCGACGCGGACCGCGGCCTCGAGCGGCTGATCGAATGGGCGAAGAAACGCGAGCGGCCGACCGTCATCGCGTTCTTCGGCGACCATCTGCCGCCACTTGGGCCGGTCTACGTCGAGACCGGCTTTCTGAAGGACAATGTTGCGCCGCGCAAGGAGGCGGCCGACCAGATGCTGCTGCACCACCAGACGCCGCTGATCGTCTGGTCGAATCGCAGCGGCCCGGCCGAGGATCTGGGCGCCGTCAGCCCGTCCTTCCTGCCCTACCATATCCTGAAGACAGCCGGCATCAGCCATCCCTATTACACCGGCTTCCTCGGACAGTTGCGAGAGCGCTACCGCGTTATCGACCGCAATTTGCTTTTGGCACCGGGGGGCGACGCCACCCCCGATTGGTCGCGTCAGAAAGAGATCGATCCGGCAATCCGCGACTTCCGTCTGCTGCAATACGACATGATGTTCGGCAAGCGCCATGCGGCGCCCGATTTCTTCCCCGAAACCACAGGCAAAGTGGCTGCACACACGAGTTGAGCAGCGGCGGCGGGAGAGCGGCCGACGTCGTTCAGTTCGTCAAGTGCAGCTGCGAAATCGAGCTTCCGATTTTCAGGAAGACGCTTTCGAGCTGACTGACGTCGTTGGTCGGGTAATAATCCAACGGCGACGATGCGCAGGCCTCGTAAAGCTTGCGGTTGGCTGCGGTGTCGGCCTGCAGCAGCACTGTGAATATCTGCACGTCCTGCTTCTTCAATGTGTTGCATACATTGGTTGTCCAATCGTCGACATTGCGCGCAGCCGCGGTCTGGTCGCTGGATCCAAACCGACCCGAGGCCAGGAATCCGTAGGAGCCATAGTCCGACTTCTGTGGCGTATCCTTCGCGCCATAGACAACATTCTCGCCGTCGGTGAGCAGCAGCACCGTTTTGGTCGCGCCTGACGCCCTGAACGGCGCGCCGTCGCTGTAAGGCGGTTCCGGCGAGAGCACCCGCATCCCCCATGACAAGCCTTCCGAAACATTGGTCCCCGAGCCGTTCCATTCGATCATCTCACCGACGGCCTTCCGCAATTTGTCGAAATCATCGGTCAGCGGCACTATCGGCGTCGGACAGGCCCGGTTTGGGCCGATAGTCAGTGGGCCTCTCTTGTCGTTGATCAGCTTCATCGTCGAAACACTGTACTTCGCCATGTCGCTGGTGAGGCCGGGAAGCACGGTGACAACGGTATCGTCGAGATAGGAATTGTTGTAGCCGGTCGCTGAATTGCCGTAGGAGCTGGTTGGATTTTTAGCGTTACCTGGATCGTCCGGCGCGAAATAGGGTACGAACAGGGTGTCCGGTTTGTTTTGGTCGGGCGAAATGTCGGAAACATTGTTGGTTCCGGGCCGCGCTTCGACGCAGCCTCTCCATTCGACGCCCAATTGCTTGAACAGGTCCATATGGTTGACGCGCTTGCCGCCGACCAAGGGGAAATTGGCGCCATTGTTCGGCGATTTGCCGGCCATGTCGATCCAGGCCGGATCGTAGTCCTCGCCCTTGACGTTGACGGCGGTGACGAACGGCACCACCGCGACACGTACGCTGCGCGTCGGCGACTTCGCCGCTTCGAGCATATCGATCAGGGCCGTCGCCGCCGTCCGCAATGCGCCGATGCGATCGTTGCTGGCCATCGACCCGGTATTGTCGAGCACTAGCACGACTTCGAGCTGATTGGTCGATTCGACGGCGCCGGCATCGACGGTGATGCGCTTGTCGTTGCCGAACAGGAAGGCGAAGTTCAAATTGACGTCCGCCATGGCGACAGCCTTTGTCTGGATGTAATTGAGGCCCCTTTCCACGGTAAGCGTCGCTTCGGCGTTCCTCAACTCGCTGTGGCCGGCGACATTGGTCTGGAAGTAGCGGTCGAAGACGTCCTTGCGCGAAGCCTCGATGTCGCCGAGATGCGAAGATGCAAGGTTCGCGGCATCGAGCGCGTTCTGCAAGCTGACCTTGGCCCTCATCAAGGTGGACACGTCCACAGCTAAGGCGACGGCGGTCAGAACCGCAGGCAGCCCGAACGCCAGCATCAGGGCAAAGTTGCCGCTCTTCGAACGGCAGAATTTGTCGAAAAGCATTTTTGTCCCCAAAACCGCCTTGCTGCCGACCTCGCGCAGACTGTTTGCTTTTGCATCGGCATGATGAACGACGGGTTGCCGCCACGCCCGCCGGTGCTGGAACTTCGCATGGTGGTTAAGGTCCGGTTTCAGGAAATCCGTAAGCCTTGCCATCGAGGCCCGTGGCGCTCTGGGACGGTAGGGCCGTTTGCCCTGTCGTTTGGCCTTGCTTTGCGGTCAAATTCCTGTATAGACGCCCGCAATCTGCCGGTCCTTGCTGGGGGCTGAACGGAGGGCCGGAGGTTTTTCGAAACCTTCGTGTGAAGCCAGAAGCGCTTCCGCCTCCCGTGTCTCCGCTCTCGACCGTCTCGTCATGCTCCTTTCTTCCCCGCCTTCGCAAGGATTGCGGGTCAGAGAAGTTGCAGAGGCTTTTGCCGCCGGGAACCGGGAGAGAAACGAAGAAAGGCACGAACACTATGGCTCTATACGAACATGTGTTTCTTGCCCGGCAGGACCTCTCGCAGCAGCAGGTCGATGCGCTTGTCGAACAGTACAAGGGCGTCATCACCGCGAATGGCGGGTCCGTCGGCCGGGTCGAGAACTGGGGACTGAAGTCCCTCACCTACCGGGTCAACAAGAACCGGAAGGCATATTATACACTCATGGACATCACCTGCCCGCCGGCCGCGCTCAATGAGATGGAGCGCCAGATGGGCCTGTCCGAGGACGTGCTGCGTTTCCTGACCATCAAGGTCGATGCGCATGAGGAAGGTCCGTCGGCAATGATGCAGAAGCGCGAAGAGCGCTCGGAACGCGGCGGCTTCGGCGACCGCGACCGTGGCGATCGTGGCCCGCGCTCATTCGGCGACCGCGATCGCGGTGACCGTGGTGATCGTCCGCCGCGCAGCTTCGGCGATGGCGGTGCCGATCGTGGCCCGCGCCGTCCGCGCGAAGGCTTTGAAGGAGCCGCAGAATAATGGTCGACATCAACCAGATCCCAACCCGGCGCCCCTTCCACCGTCGCCGCAAGACTTGCCCGTTCTCCGGCGCCAACGCGCCGAAGATCGACTACAAGGACGTGCGGCTTCTGCAGCGCTACATCTCCGAGCGCGGCAAGATCGTGCCATCGCGTATCACCGCCGTCAGCCAGAAGAAGCAGCGCGAACTCGCCAAGGCGATCAAGCGCGCCCGCTTCCTCGGCCTGCTGCCCTACGTGGTCCGCTAAAATCTACGCGGGCGGTTCGCCGCCCGCTTTTTCACCGGCCACGACGGGCGTAGCCGGATCGAACACCAAATCCCGGGTTGGATTTCGACAAGAGATCCTAACTGCCGCGACAGGCAGGACAGCGACACAGGCGGCGACGCCCCAGCTTCCTGACCTGTTCCAGACAACTCGGCGCCGATCCTGAGGATAGCGCCCAAGCGAAGGAACAAAACCATGGAAGTCATTCTTCTCGAACGCGTTTCCCGCCTCGGCCAGATGGGCGATACCGTCAAGGTCAAGGACGGGTTTGCCCGCAATTTCCTGCTGCCGCAAGGCAAGGCGCTGCGCGCCAACGAAACTAACAAGAAGAAGTTCGAGGGACAGCGGGCCCAGCTCGAAGCCCGCAACCTGGAGCGCAAGTCCGAAGCCGCGCAGATTGCAGAAAAGCTCGACGGCAAGAGCTTCATCGCCGTGCGCTCGGCTGGCGAAACCGGTCAGCTTTATGGTTCGGTCTCGACGCGCGACATCGCCGAGCTGGTGACGGCGGAAGGTTTTTCGGTCAACCGCAACCAGATCCTGCTCAACCAGCCAATCAAGACCATCGGCGTCACCAATGTGGCGATCGCGCTGCACCCGGAAGTCGAGGTTACCATCACGCTCAACATTGCCCGCACGGCCGACGAAGCCGAGCGCCAGGCCAAGGGCGAAACACTGACCACCGCCGAAGCCATCTACGGCGAGGACATCAACGATAATGCGCGGCCGGAAAACTTCTTCGATCCGAATGCGGAGTTCGAAGGCGGCGAAGACAACGGCTGATCGTCATTCGTCGGCATTCGCCGGCTAATCGCTATTCTGGACCAATGCCCGGGCCTCGTACCCGGGCATTTTTATGCCAAATGGAACTTTTCGAACCCCTATATCTTGATGCAGAATAGGACAGCATGTCTGGCCGAGAGGGGACAATTGGTCATGAATATTCTGCTGAAACGCGTTCTCGACCGCCTGGTCCGCATAGGCAATCTCAAGGTGACAGGGCCGCAAGGCTCGATGGTGACTTTCGGTGACGGCAGCGGCGAGCCGGTGCACATGCACATCAAGACAAGGCATGCCGAGCGCGCAATAACCTTCGATCCGATGCTGGCGGTGCCGGAAGCCTACATGGACGGTGAACTCGACATTCTCGAGGGCGGCGTGCTGGGGGTGATGCGGATTGCTTTCCAGAACATGGGCAGCGGCGGCATCGATGCCACCTGGTCGAAGGCGATCGAGGGTCTGCGCCACGCCTTCCGGCGCCTGCAGCAGATCAACACGGCGTCGCGGGCGCGCCGCAACGTGCAGCGCCATTACGATCTGTCGGGCGACCTCTACCGCCTCTTCCTCGATGAGGACATGCAATATTCCTGCGCCTATTTCGAGCAGCCGGACATGACGCTCGACGAGGCACAAGCGGCCAAGAAGCGCCATATCGCCGCCAAGCTCAGGCTGAAGGCCGGCCAGACGGTTCTTGATATCGGCTCCGGCTGGGGTGGGCTTGGGCTCTATCTAGCCAAGGCGTTCGACGTCGACGTACAAGGCGTGACGCTGTCGACCGAGCAGCACGGCGTCGCCACCGACCGCGCCCATGCGCAAGGCCTGCAAAACCGGGTGCATTTCGACATCAAGGACTATCGCGAGCTCAATGAACGTTTCGACCGCATCGTCTCCGTCGGCATGTTCGAGCATGTCGGGGTCAATCATTTCCGCACCTTCTTCGACAAGTCGGCGACGCTGCTGAAGCCGGACGGCGTCATGCTGCTGCACACGATCGGCCGCTCCGGCGTGCCGTGGGCAACCAGCGCCTTCATCCGCAAGTACATCTTCCCGGGCGGCTACATCCCGTCGCTATCCGAAGTGATGCCGGCCATCGAAAAATCGGGGCTCGTCGTCACCGACATCGAGGTTCTGCGGCTGCATTATGCCGAGACGCTGAAGCATTGGGGCGAGCGCTTCGCCGCCAACCGCGACAAGGCCAAGGCGATTTATGACGAGCGCTTCTGCCGCATGTGGGAGTTCTATCTTGCCGCCTCGGAAGCTGCCTTCCGCTGGCAGGATCTGGTGATCTTCCAGATCCAGATTGCCAAGAAGAACGACACGCTGCCGATGACGCGCGACTACATGGCCAGTTGCGAGAAGGCGCTGGAGATGCGCGATCTTGGACGTCGCGAAAAAGCTCCGGTGGCCAAGCCCACTCGCCGCCGCAAGGTGGCGGATCCGGAGTAGACTGCCGGCATCACGCCATTGCCGCTTGCCATTGCCGGCCGGCACGCTGAAAAGGGTCCCGTCAACGCGGGACCTTTTTCATGACCTACCTCCTCTACGTCGCCGCCGCACTTGCCGAGATCGCCGGCTGCTTTTCGCTCTGGGCGTGGTGGCGGCTGGACAAGTCGCCGCTGTGGTTGGCGCCCGGTCTCGTCTCGCTCGTGCTATTCGCGTGGCTGCTGGCGCTGGTCGACACCAGCGCGGCGGGCCGGGCCTATGCCGCCTATGGCGGCATCTACATTGCCGCCTCGCTGGCCTGGTTGTGGCTGGCGGAAGGCGTGCACCCCGACCGCTGGGATCTTGCCGGTGCCGCGATCTGCATCGTTGGCGCCTCGGTCATTCTGCTCGCACCTCGGACTGCCTAAGCGATGGAACTGCCCGTCCCGCTTAGACAAGGCGTCGACCGCCTTCTCGAACAGGTGCCGTTGCCGATGCTTAAGCAAGCGGCAAAGACGCTGTCGGACCGCTACCGCGCAGAGTTGCGCGACGGTCGCCTGCACATGGCCGAAGACATGGCGGTGAAGGCCTATCTGGCAACGCGGCTACCGGCGACCTATGCGGCCGTTCGCGCCAGCCTCGATGCGGTGGGCGAGTCTCGGCCCGACTATGCTCCGAAGACCTTGCTCGATGTCGGCGCCGGCCCTGGCACGGTGCTTTGGGCCACAATCAATCTTTGGCCGGATCTCGAACAGGCGGTGCTACTCGAGGCCGGCGCCGCGGTACGAAGGGTCGGCGAAGCACTTGCCGCGGATTCGATCACGGCCAGGACCGCCTGGCGGACCGGCGACATCACCATCGACCTGGTCGATCTGGAGCCGGCCGAGCTGGTGACTTCAGCCTATGTGCTGGATGAGATCGCGCCGGCATCGCTGGCAAAACTCGTCGACCGGCTCTGGCGGCTGACCGCAGACACGCTGCTGGTGGTCGAGCCGGGCACGCCGGCCGGCTGGCAGCGTATTCTTGCCGTGCGGCGGCAGCTGATCGAGGCGGGCGCGCACGTGCTTGCGCCCTGCCCGCATGAGGCGCCCTGCCCGCTCGTCGCCCCCGACTGGTGCCATTTCGCCCGCCGCGTCGCCCGCTCGCGCCTACACCGTCTGGCCAAGGATGCCGAGGTGCCGTGGGAGGACGAGAAATTCATCTTTGTCGCGGCCTCCCGCCATCCGGCCGCTCCGCCTCGAGCGCGAGTGATCGCACCGCCGAAGTCGGGCTCCGGCAAGGTCTTGCTGAAGCTTTGCGAACAGGATGGGGGTGCTGCCGAGCGACTGTTCACCAAGCGCGACGGCGAGACGTTCAAGGCCGCGCGGCGACTGGATTGGGGTGATGCCTTGCCGGAATGACCGGCAGCTATTTTCCTGTTTTGTTCTTGCCCGAGAACGGCTAGGCTCGCCATCTTGATTCGAGTCAATCGAGATTCTTTCCACCGAAAGATCCTGGCTGTGAATCGCGGGCATCAAAGTTGGTTGGTTGGGGACTGATGCAGATAAGTCATCATCGACTTGTCTCGTTCTGATATCGAGAGACGGGGATCAGGACCGGGGACATCATGGCAGAGGCAGCACGAAAATTCGGCGTGGCGGAAACACCGCTCTATCGCGAGGCGCCGAACAACATCGAGGCCGAGCAGGCGCTGCTCGGCGCCATACTGGTCAACAACGATGCCTTCTACCGCGTCTCCGACTTCCTGAAGCCCGGCCATTTCTACGAGCCGCTGCATAGAAAGATCTTCGAGGTCGCGGCCGAGCTCATCCGCATGGGCAAGATCGCGACGCCGATCACGCTGAAGACCTTCCTGCCGGCCGACGAGAAGGTCGGCGACATGACGGTGGCGCAATATGTCGTGCGGTTGGCGGTCGAGGCCGTCACCGTCGTCAACGCCACCGACTATGGCCGCGCCATCTACGATCTGGCGACGCGGCGCGCGCTAATCACTGTCGGCGAGGACATGGTGAACATCGCCTATGACGCGCCGGTCGACATGTCGCCCTCCGACCAGATCGAGGATGCCGAGCGGCGCCTGTTCGAATTGGCCGAAACCGGCCGCTACGATGGCGGCTTCGAGAGCTTCACCGATGCCGTCAAGACCGCCGTCGACATGGCCAATGCGGCTTATATGCGCGACGGGCATTTGTCGGGCGTTGCTACCGGCTTGCGCGATCTCGACCGCCGCATGGGCGGCCTGCAGTCGTCCGACCTGATCATCATTGCCGGCCGCCCCGGCATGGGCAAGACCTCGCTCGCCACCAATATCGCCTTCAACATCGCCGAGGCCTATGTCCCGGCGCAGCAGGCGGACGGCTCGTTCAAGGCGGCCAATGGCGGCGTCGTCGGCTTCTTTTCGCTCGAAATGTCGTCCGAACAGCTGGCCACCCGCATTATTTCCGAACAGACGGAAATCCCGTCGTCGAAAATCCGGCGCGGCGAGATCAGCGAGATGGATTTCGAAAAGCTGGTCGCCTGCTCGCAGACAATGCAGAAAATCCCGCTGTTCATCGACCAGACCGGCGGCATTTCCATCGCTCAGCTGTCGGCCCGCGCGCGTCGCCTGAAGCGCCAGCGCGGCCTCGACGTCATCGTTATCGACTATATCCAGCTGATGCAGGGATCGAGCGCGAAATCCTCGCAAAACCGCGTCCAGGAAATCACCGAGATCACCACCGGCCTCAAGGCACTAGCCAAGGAGCTGGCGGTGCCGATCATCGCGCTGTCGCAGCTGTCGCGCCAGGTCGAGAGCCGCGACGACAAGCGCCCGCAGCTTTCGGATCTGCGCGAATCGGGCTCCATCGAGCAGGACGCCGACGTAGTGCTGTTCGTCTACCGCGAGGAATATTATCTGAAGAACCGTGAGCCGAAGCCGGGCACCGACGAATACATCAAGTGGGAACACGAGATGAACGAGATGCGCGGCAAGGCCGAGGTAATCGTCGCCAAGCAGCGCCACGGCCCAACGGGATCGGTCAGCCTCGCCTTCCAGGGCGAGTTCACCCGCTTCTCGGACCTTGCGGAAGAGCATCATTTGCCGGATCGGTTCGAGTGACCTCTTGATACAGGTCTCATTCCTTCGCACCCCCCTCTGTCCTGCCGGACATCTCCCCCTCAAGGGGGGAGATCGGATGTCATTTCGGCTTTCGGCAATCGTCAATGCTGCTAGATGTACGGCAATATCGGAGCTGCCAATCTCCCCCCTTGAGGGGGAGATGTCCGGCAGGACAGAGGGGGGCGCTGTCCCGCCGACCTGTCTTTTAATTGCCGCAGGCCGCGCCTGATGGCCAAGTCCCGTATCCAGTTCATCTGTCAGAATTGCGGATCGGTGCATCAGCGCTGGGCCGGCAAATGCGATGCCTGCGGCGAGTGGAACACGCTGGTCGAGGAAGGCACGTCAGGCGGTATCGGCTCCGGCCCGGCCAATACGCGCAACGCCCGCAAGGGCCGTGCGGTGGTGCTGACCAGCCTCTCCGGCGACATCGAGGACGCGCCGCGCATCGTCTCCGGTATCGGCGAACTCGACCGCGCCACCGGCGGCGGCTTCGTGCGCGGCTCGGCGCTGCTGGTCGGCGGCGATCCCGGCATCGGCAAGTCGACGCTGCTCACCCAGGCCGCGGCCGCGCTGGCGGCAAAGGGCCACCGCATCGTCTATGTCTCGGGCGAAGAGGCGGTCGCGCAGATCAGGCTGCGCGCCCAGCGGCTCGGCGTCGCCGACACCCCGGTCGAGCTCGCCGCCGAAACCAATGTCGAGGACATCCTCGCCACCATCGCCGATGGCAAGCGGCCGGATCTGGTCATTCTCGATTCGATCCAGACGCTGTGGACCGATATGGCCGATTCGGCGCCCGGCACGGTGACCCAGGTGCGTGCCGCCGCCCAGGCGATGATCCGCTACGCAAAATCCACAGGGGCGGCGATCGTTCTGGTCGGCCACGTCACCAAGGAGGGCCAGATCGCCGGACCGCGCGTCGTCGAGCACATGGTCGACGCGGTGCTCTATTTCGAGGGCGAAGGCGGCCACCACTACCGCATCCTGCGCACGGTCAAGAATCGCTTCGGGCCAACCGATGAGATCGGCGTCTTCGAAATGTCGGACAAGGGCTTGCGGGAAGTCGCCAACCCGTCCGAGCTTTTCCTCGGTGAGCGCCATGCGAAGTCGCCGGGTGCCGCGGTTTTCGCCGGCATGGAAGGCACACGGCCGGTGCTGGTCGAGATCCAGGCGCTGGTGGCGCCATCGACGCTGGGCACACCGCGCCGCGCCGTCGTCGGCTGGGACGGTGCCCGGCTGTCGATGATCCTGGCGGTTCTGGAAGCCCATTGCGGCGTCCGCTTCGGCACGCACGACGTCTATCTCAACGTTGCCGGCGGCTACCGCATTTCGGAGCCGGCGGCCGACCTGGCAGTGGCGGCGGCACTGGTTTCCTCGCTCACCGGTCTTGCCCTTCCCGCCGATTGCGTCTATTTCGGCGAAATCAGCCTTTCGGGTGCGGTGAGGCCGGTTGCGCATGCGCAGCAGCGCCTCAAGGAAGCCGAAAAGCTGGGTTTCGGACGCGCGGTTCTGCCCTTGGGCAGCGAGGAACTTGTTGGTGGTAATGGGGTCGGGGGGATCGGAGCCGGCGCTTTCCAGCCCACCGAGCTTGCCGATCTCGTGGCGCGCATAGCCGGCTCTCGGCGCAGCCGCGCCGACGAGCAAGAGTGATGCGGCTCGTCGAGTCGTGAAAAAGAGATCGGAGTGGGGCGAAAAACATGCCGATTACGCTGCTTGACGGAATTCTCGTCGGCTTCACCCTGGTCTCGGCGATGCTCGCAATGGTTCGCGGCTTTTCGCGCGAGATCCTGTCGATCATCTCCTGGGCAGCCGCCGCGGCCGCCGCCTTCTTCTTCTACAAGCCGGTGCTGCCTTACATTCAGCCCTATGTCGACAACGAAAAGGCCGCCATGGCGGCGGCCGCCGGTATCGTCTTCATTGTCGCGCTGATCGTCGTTTCGGTCATCACCATGAAGCTCGCCGACTGGATCATCGATTCCAGGATCGGCGCGCTCGATCGTACACTTGGCTTCCTCTATGGCGCGGCGCGCGGCATCCTGGTCGTCGCTGTCGCGCTGCTTTTCTTCAATTGGCTGGCCGGCGCCAAGGCTCCAGGCTGGATTGCCAACGCCAAGTCAAAGCCGTTGCTCGAATCGATCGGAGCCAAGCTCGAAAGCCTGCTGCCCGAGGATCCGGAAAACGCCATCCTCAACAAGCTCAATCCGAATCAGCCGGCCACCGAGACGCCTCTGGCCCCCGACGCGCCTGCAGCGGAAGCCCCTGCCGCCGGCGACGACGCCACTGCTCCGGCACCCGACGACAGCGATGCGCCGCCGGCCGACAATGCGCCCGCGACGCCGGCACCTGCAAACCCGGCGCCGGCAAACTGATTTCGACAGACTTGCCAGGCTCAAGACTGTCGATCATGTGAACGCCGCACGACGTGCGTTGCTTTCGATGCGCTATGACCTTATATGGCGACTTTAGCGGAGCTTGAGCCCCAATGGCAGCCTCAGTGGCAGACGCAGACGACGTGCTTTCCGCCGAAGCCGACGACCATTTCCACGACGAATGCGGCGTGTTCGGCATTTTCGGCCGGCAGGACGCCGCAGCCATCGTAACGCTCGGTCTGCATGCGTTGCAGCATCGAGGCCAGGAAGCGGCCGGCATCGTTTCCTATGACGGCACCCAATTCCATGTCGAGCGCCATGTCGGCCTGATCGGCGACACCTTTACTAAGCAGCGTGTCATCGACAGCCTGCAAGGCAACCGTGCCATCGGCCACACACGCTATGCCACCACCGGCGGCGCCGGTCTGCGCAATATCCAGCCTTTCTTCGCCGAACTTGCCGATGGCGGCTTTGCCGTCGCCCATAACGGCAATCTCACCAACGCCATGACCGTTCAGCGCGCCCTGCAGAAGCAAGGCGCCATCTTCTCTTCCACCTCCGACACCGAAACGCTCCTGCACCTGGTTGCCACCAGCAAGGAGCGCGACCTGAATTCGCGCTTCATCGATGCGGTGCGCCAAGTCGAAGGCGCCTTCTCGCTGGTGGCGATGACGTCCAAGAAGATGATCGGGTGCCGCGACCCGCTCGGCATCCGCCCGCTGGTGCTCGGCGATCTCGACGGCGCCTGGATTCTCGCCTCCGAGACCTGCGCGCTCGATATTATCGGTGCGCGTTTCGTGCGCGACCTGAAGCCCGGCGAAATGGTCGTCGTCACCAGCAAGGGCATCGAAAGCCTGTTCCCGTTCGAGCCGCAGAAGACCCGCTTCTGCATCTTCGAATATGTCTATTTCGCGCGGCCGGATTCGTCGGTCGAAGGCCGCAACGTCTATGAAGTGCGCAAGCGCATCGGCGCCGAGCTGGCGCAGGAAAGTCCGGTCGAGGCCGACATCGTCGTGCCGGTGCCGGATTCGGGCACGCCGGCGGCGATCGGCTTTTCGCAGGCCGCGGGCATTCCGTTCGAGCTCGGCATCATCCGCAATCACTATGTTGGCCGCACCTTCATCCAGCCCGGCGATTCGATCCGCCACATGGGTGTCAAGCTCAAACACAACGCCAACCGCCGCATGATCGAAGGCAAGCGCGTGGTGCTGGTGGACGATTCGATCGTGCGCGGCACCACCAGCCAGAAGATCGTCCAGATGGTGCGCGATGCCGGCGCCAAGGAAGTGCATATGCGCATCGCTTCGCCGCCGACGCGCGCCTCCTGCTTTTACGGCGTCGACACACCGGAAAAGTCGAAGCTGCTGGCGTCGCGCATGTCGGTGGAGGAGATGGCCGAGTTCATCCGCGTCGATTCGCTCGGCTTCCTATCGATCGACGGGCTCTACCGCGCCGTCGGCGAGGCCGGCCGCGACAACGAGCAGCCGCAATTCTGCGACGCCTGCTTCACCGGCCAGTATCCGACCCGGCTTGCCGACTTCGAAGGCTCCGACAATGTGCGCACGCTGTCGCTGTTAGCGGCCGGCGGGTCTTAGAATTCCGATCCGGACGGAGGTAAGACATGAGCGCTCGACGAGGCTTATGGCAAGCCCTCAAGGATTCACTCTCATTTGCAAAATCCTTGCTCAAAGATCAGATTAGATCTGAGGTCGATATCGATACGCCTCTCGGTAATGGATTTCTTTTTTGCCAAGCTAGAGAGGCGAGGGAGACTCAGGACAAGTATGTCGTCGTCAAAGCCATTGGTGGTGATGCAACGGTTTTTGTCCCTCTTGATGAGAATTCCGCCAAACAATTGATTGCCTTCATTCAGCTGTCGTTCTTAGACCAGCAACCCAAGAATAGCTCATGACCCCTCCCCTCGATCTCTCCGGCCGCGTTGCGGTCGTCACCGGCGCCTCGCGCGGTATCGGCTATTTCATCGCCAGGGAGCTTGCCGCGGCCGGTGCGCATGTGATTGCGGTTGCTCGCACCGTCGGCGGGTTGGAAGAACTCGACGACCAGATCAAGGCAGGTGGCGGACAGGCGACGCTGGTACCGCTCGATCTTGCCGACATGGCTGGGATCGACCGGCTGGGCGGCGCCATCCACGAGCGCTGGGGCAAGCTCGACATACTGGTCGCCAACGCCGCTGTGCTCGGCGTCATCGCCCCGATCGGCCATGTCGAGGCCAAGACCTTCGAGAAGGTGATGACCATCAACGTCACCGCAACATGGCGGCTGATCCGCTCGGTCGACCCGCTGCTCAGGCTTTCCGATGCCGGCCGTGCTATCGTGCTGAGCTCCAGCCTTGCCCACTCCGCACGCGCCTTCTGGGCGCCTTATGCGGCGTCGAAGGCGGCGGTCGAGGCCATGACGCGTTCATGGGCGCATGAGACCGAAAACCTGCCGCTCAGGGTCAATGCCGCCGATCCCGGGGCAACGCGCACCGCGATGCGGGCGCAGGCCGTACCCGGCGAGGATCCTGAAACACTGCCGCACCCTTCGGAGATCGCCAAGCGTATCGTGCCGCTGGCCAGCCCTACGCTCAAGGAGACCGGGCTGATCTTCCAGGCCAAGCACAATCGCTTTGTCGCCTACCGGCAGCCGGAGTAGCCACACATCGCATTTTGCCGGAAGAATTGCGCCGGCACCAACGTTGTTCGGGTGCCACAATTCGAGAAACGGAGGACCATATGCGGAGACTGCTTCTCTTGACTGCCACCGCGCTGCTTGCAGTGATCGGCGCCGCGTCGTCGCAGGAGGCAACGATGAGCTTTTTCGTCACCAGCGTCGGCTCCGGCAAAGGCGCCGATCTCGGCGGTCTCGCCGGCGCCGACGCCCATTGTAGTTCACTGGCCGAAGCCGCGGGCGTTACCGGCAAGACATGGCGCGCCTATCTCTCGACCAGCGATACCGATGCACGCGACCGTATCGGCAAAGGCCCGTGGTTCAACGCCAAGGGCGTCAAGATCGCCGATGATGTCGCTTCCCTGCATAGCGATGCCAACGCCATCACCAAACAGACGGCACTCGACGAAAAGGGCCAAATGGTCAACGGCCGCGGCGACACGCCCAACCGGCACGACGTGTTGACCGGCTCCAAGCCGGATGGCACGAAAATAGCCGACCAGACCTGCGGCGACTGGACGCTGAGCGAAGCAGAAGGTGTGGCGATGATGGGTCATCACGATCGTACCGGCCTCGATGATTCGGCAGCCGCCAAATCATGGAATTCCTCGCATGCGTCACGCGGTGGCTGCAGCCAGGAAGCGCTGAAGGGCACCGGCGGCGACGGCCTGTTCTATTGTTTTGCGGTGAACTGAACCAAAACGACCCGACGTCACGTGGCTGTGATGCCGTGGCTTAACGCCGCGCTTTGGCCCAGCTTTCGCCGCTGGGCCGGAGTTGCTAGGATCGTGCGACTCCCAAAACAAGCAGAGCGAGGAAATACTCATGGCGGCACCGAGCGTAGCGTTAGTCTGGTATCTGGTGATCGCCGGCCCGCAAGGCGGCATGGTCGTGCTGCCCAGCACATTCGACACCCGCGAACAGTGCGCCTTCGCCATAACCGAATACCAGAAGCAACCGACGCCGGCCGGCTGGTCGGTGCAGTGCGTGCCGAGCGCCTCGCCCTTCGCCGACGAGGGCGACGCCGAGGAGCCGTCGGCGCAGTAGGACAGCGTGATCTCCCCCCTCAAGGGGGAGATCGTCAGCGTCGCGCGCTTACCGTCAGCTCCGGCTTCTGGCTGATGGTCTGGAACACGACGCAGTAGCGCTCGGTCAGCTTGAGCAGCGCATCGATGCGCTCCTGCGGCTCGTCGGTGTCGAGGCCAAATGTCAGCCGGATGGCGCGGAAGCCAACCGGCGCATCCTTTGCCACGCCAAGCGTGCCGCGAAAGTCTAGGTCGCCTTCGGCTTCCACCGTGGCGGCCCCAAGCTTGAATTCCAGCGCCGTCGCTACAGCCTTCAGCGTGACGCCGGCGCAAGCCACCAGTGCCTCCAGCAGCATGTCGCCGGAGCAGAGTTCGAGCCCGGTGCCGCCGGTCGCCGGATGCAGCCCGGCAATGGCGATCGCCCTGCCTGTCTCGACCTTGCAGGCGATCGATTGGTCGTCGATCGAGCCTTTGGCGCGGAGAGTAATCAGCGCGCGCGAGGCGTCGTCGCGATAGGCCACCTTCAGCGGCGCCTGCATGGCCTTCAATGCAATCGCGTCCATTTCGTTTCTCTCCCATAGTTGCCTGGCTTCGCTGCCTAACGGCGATGCCGCCTGCCCAAACGCAAGTCTCCACTGGCGTAGCGCTTGGCAGGGTTTCGCCCGTATAGCCTGACGATACGGGGAGCATCCAACGCCTTCACACCGTCTCTCGCAACACATTCGTAAGGCCGCCGGACATATGGCCGATATCGCCATCGTGGAAACCCGCGAACGGGTTCTTGCCGGAATCCTGTTCACCGGGGCTGCCTACCTGCTGTTTTCGATGCAGGACGCCTCAAGCTGACACTATGGTGTCAGGAAGGGGCAGCGTAGGCTGGTGAGATGACGGGATCGCTGGACATGCCATGCACAGTGGAAAGCGCCCGCGAGCGTACCCTCGGCATCATCCTGGTCTCGGCATCGGCGGCCGTCTTCGGCCTCACCGGCGTGCTGACCAAATCGATCCATGCCGACCCGCTGACCATTGCCTGCTGGCGCGGCTTCGTCGGCTCGATCCTGATCAGCCTCTATGTCCTATGGCGCCGCCAGCGCTCCGGCGGTCGCGACAGCTTGCGGCTCGGCTGGCGAGGCTGGCTGCTGGCGATCGAGGGCGCGCTCGCGAGCATCGCCTTTATCTCGGCGTTCAAGTTCACGTTTGTCGCCAATGTCGCGATCATCTATGCCACGGCCCCGTTCGTCACCGCGCTGCTGGCCCTCCTGTTGGTCCGCGAGCCGTTCCGGCTGCAGACGCTTGCCGCCGCTTCTGTGTCACTATGCGGTGTGGCAATCATGGTCTGGTCCGGCTTCGGCACCGGCCATTTGTTCGGCGACGGGCTGGCGCTGCTGATGACGATCGGCAGCGCGCTCTACATGATCATGGTGCGCGCCTTCCGCGACACGCCGGTGGTGTGGGCGGGTGCGGTGTCGGCATTCCTTCTGTTCGTGCTCGGCTGGTTCGTCGCCGATCCGCTGGCTGTCTCGGCCAGGGACGCTGTGCTTCTAGTCACCTTCGGCGCCTCGTTCGCGCTGGCTTCGATCCTGTGGACGGAGGGCACCCGGCTTATTCCGGCGGCCGAGTCCGGATTGCTGGGTTCAGCTGAAGTGCCATTCGCGATCCTGTTTGCCTTCCTGTTCCTGGCGGAGATCCCGCCGGCAGCCAGCATGGTCGGTGGCGCCATCGTGCTTTGCGCGGTGTTCGCTCACGCCGGCCGCGACTGGCTGATGGCTAGGCAGCGCGCAGCGGATGCATGACCAATCCTCGCCGCGTCCGAGCGCGAGTTGGTGGTCCGATCACGAGAAATCCGGTCCTGAAAATTAATTTGAAAAGTCATGGAACCATCATAGGGCTCAGGCATTATGGCTGCGACGGGCCACCCCAAGTCCCCCCAAACCCCTCGGCCCGTCCTACTTAGAAGCCGACCGCAAGGTCGGCTTTTTCTTTGCTGGCTCGATTGGCCAAGGCCAGGTTGCCGCTGAACAACGCGGCCAGATCCTGCGCCGGCCGGTCGGCATCCTCACGCAAGCGGACGGCGAATTCGGCGACCGGCACCGGCGGCAGATCAAGATCGCGCGGCGCCTCGACGATGCCGGAATGAGCGAAGCGCGCCGTCCTCAACGTCAAGGCGATGCCGGCGTGCACCGCCGTGCGCAGGCCGGCAAGGCTGGCACTGCCGGCAGCAATGCGGTAGCGACGGCCGGCCGCATCGAGTGCACTGGTCGCCGCTTCGCGAAACCCGCAATGGGGATCGAGCAGCGCCAAGGGCAGTTCGTCGTGGCGGGTGGCCAGCCCGTTTTGTGAGCAAAGCCAGATCATTGGTTCCTTGAGCACACCGACTTCGTCCCGTGTCGGCACCTGCCGCATGGCAATGGCCAGATCAAGGGTGCCGGCCTGCAAAGCCTGCGCCAGTTCGGCGGAACGGCCGACGCGCAGTTCGATCCTGACGCGCGGATGGCTGACAGCAAAAGCCCTGAGAAGCTGCGGCAAGCCGCTGTCGGCGAAATCCTGCGTGGTGCCGATGGCGACGCGCCCGTCGGCGTGCGCGCCTTTGAGGGCCAGCCACGCCTCGCGGTGCGCGGCAAGGATGCGACGCGCGTGAACGATCAGATCCTCGCCTGCCGACGTCAGGCCGCGCCCTCGCCCCTGCGGCACCAGCAGCGGTTCGCCGACAACATCCTCCAGCCGCTGCATCTGCGCGGTCACTGCGGACGGCGAGCGACCGACGATCGACGCGGCCCGCGCCAGGGAACCGCCGTCGACGAAAGCGAGGAAAGTCTTGAGGAGGTCGGGATCGAACATCTGCATAATTCGACACTATCAAAGTGTTTATCAAAAACAATTCGATTTTTTTGATCAAAGGACGATGGCATGATTTTCTCGACGGCGAAGAGGCGCCGCTTGAAACCGAGGAGAAGAAATATGCCGATCATCAATGTCAGCGTTACCGGCAAGCCCGATGCCGCTTTGTCCGCCGCCATTGCCAAGGAAGTGACCGAACTGACGGCCACGCATCTGCGCAAGGACGCGACGATCACAGCTGTTGCCATTTCCTATCACGACCCCGAGCACTGGTTCGCCGGCGGCAAGTCGCTGGCCGAGCATGGCACCAACACGGCCTGGCTCGACATCAAGGTTGTCGACGGCACCAACACCAAGCTCGAACTGGAGGCGTATCTGCAGGCAATTTTCGCGGCATTCGGCCGGCTGCTGGGTAAGGTGCATGAGGAAAGCTACGCCCTCGTGCATGAAGTGCCTGCAGCCGCCTATGGCTTTGGCGGCAAGACGCAGGAATTCCGGTTCATCAGCGGAAGGATGAAAGCGGCGTAGCTGCGATAGGCAGCCGAGCCGAATCAAACATAGAAGAGAAGGAAAAATGGAGCCGCATTGACGTTGATCCAACTTCGGCTAGGTTCTCACCCGAAGCGGCCACTGAAGAGCCGTGACGTGAGATCGTTGGGAGATGCGGCGATGATCCTGACACTGGCGCTGCTTGCGGGTCTTGTCGCGGCCTGGCTGCTGATCGGCGTGGTGGAGAAGTTCCGCCTCGGCCTGCGTTTGAGCCAGGCGCTGCTCTACGTGCCGTTCAAGCTCGCCTACCGGATCAGCGACGAGCGCATCAAGATTGCGCGCAGGTCGGTGGCCCCGGTCATCTATGTCATCTGGCATCAGTCACGCATCGAGCCGGCGCTGATGCTGTCGCTGCTGCCGGAGGACACGCTGCACATCCTCGACCAGGCTTCGGCCAGATCGCCGTGGCTGGAGCCGTGGCGCGAGCTCGGCCGCACCATCGCCTTCAACGCCGAGCATGTCTTCGTCAGCCGCAGATTGGTGCGGGTGCTGAAGGGCAAGGGCCGGCTCGCCGTTTACCTGCCGGATGCGGTCGAGCCAGACGTCAAGTCGTTTCGGTTGTTTCGCGCCATCACCCGTATCGCCATGCAGGCCGACGCCCGTATCGTGCCGGTCTTCGTTGCCGGCGCACGCAGCCTGCCGGCCTCGCTGACGCCGGCGGACAAGGCGCCGCGCCATTGGTTTCCGCAGCTGTCGATCAGCGCGCTGGAGCCGATGACCATCGCCGAGCTGGTGGCGCGGAACCCAGATCAGGCCTCCAACACCAATGCGCTGTTTGATCGCTTCGCCGAGGCCAGGCTTTTCGGCAGTGATCTCGACCGAGGGCTGTTCCTCGCCATGCGCGATGCGGCCGACCGTGTTGGCGCTTCGCACCCAATAATCGAGGACGTCATTGGCGGTGCCCTGAGCTACCGGAAAGTGTTCATCGGCGCCAGGGTTTTGGGCCGACGGTTCGAGGCAATAACAGCGCCGGGCGAAGCGGTTGGGCTGCTCCTGCCCAACGCCAATGGCGTCGTGCTGTCGTTCGTCGGACTTTTGTCGGCTGCGCGGGTGGCAGCAATGATCAACTATACTGCCGGCCCGGCCAGCGTCACCGCCGCCGTCCGCACGGCGATGATCCGAACCGTGGTCTCCTCACGCGCCTTTGTCGAAAAGGCCAACCTCGCCGACATCGTCGAGGCGGTGGAAAAGGGCGGGGCGAAACTGCTGTGGCTGGAGGATGTCCGCGCAAGCGTGACCGTGCTGGACAAGGCCGCAGCCGGCTTGCTGTGGCGCTGGCCGTTGCAGCGCCAGGATGCAGCCAAGCCGGCGGTGATCCTGTTCACCTCCGGCTCGGAAGGCACGCCCAAGGCCGTGGTGCTGTCGCACCGGAACCTTCTTGCCAATACGATGCAGGCGGAAGCTCGCATCACCATCTCGCCGGCCGATATCCTGCTCAACGTGCTGCCGGTGTTCCACTCGTTCGGGCTGACCGGCGGCACCATCCTGCCGCTGGTCACCGGAGTAAAGCTGTTCCTCTACCCGTCACCGCTCCACTACAAACTTATTCCGGAGGTGGCGCGCAAGGTCCGGCCGACGGTGATGTTCGGCACCGACACGTTCCTCGCCAACTATGCCCGCACCGCCAAGGACGGCGATTTTTCCAGCCTGCGCTTCGTCGTGGCCGGTGCCGAGGCGGTGAAGCCGGAGACGCGCCGGGTTTACCGCGAGCGCTTCCAGGCCGAGATCATCGAAGGTTTTGGCTTGACCGAGGCCGCACCAGTGGTTGCCGTCAACACCGCCATCCACGGCCGCGATGGAACGGTCGGGCGGCTGCTGCCGGCCATGCGCATGAAACTCGAACCAGTCGAAGGCATCAGCGACGCCGGCCGGCTGTGGCTCGACGGGCCGAACCTGATGATGGGCTACATGACCGGCGACCGGCCTGGCGAGTTGCAGCCGCTCGAAGGCTGGCACGACACCGGCGATATCGTTTCGGTCGATCGCGAAGGCTTCATCACCATTCGCGGCCGCGCCAAGCGCTTCGCGAAGATAGCCGGCGAGATGGTATCGCTTGGTGCGGTCGAGATGTTGGTGCAGTCGCTGTGGCCGGAAGAGCATCACGCCGTGGTAGCGGTGCCGGACAAGCGGCGCGGCGAGCGCCTCGTTCTGGTCACCACCGCCGACAATGCCGATCCCCACGAATTGCGCGAATTCGGCAAAAAAGCCGGCGCGGCCGAACTGATGGTGCCGAACGACATCGTCAAGGTCGAGGAGATCCCTGTACTGGGCTCCGGCAAGACCGACTATGTCTCGACTAGAAAGCTGGCACTCGAGAGGCTGGGACTGAGCGCAGCCGCCTGAGGTTTGCTGTCGAGAACTCTAAAGCGCGTCGCGTTCGACCGGCCTTGTGCGACACGCTTTAGATTCTTGCTTTTATGCATGCCGTTATCGCAAAACCGCTGCACACTTTTGCGCGAATGCATTAGAAGACCACCACCGACAACAGCAGAATGGCGCCGACGGCCATCATCAGCAGGCCCGGCCAGTTCTGCGACAGGCCGAGAAAACGGAGCCCGCGCCGCCGCGGCTCCAGGGTCGGACCTGGTGTTGCGAGATAAGGCGTCGGACTGTCCGGCGCGGTGGAGACAGCGGCCGGTTCACTAAGCCGCCCGCGCATGATGGCTGCTACCGCCATATAGACGAGGCCGGCGACAGTCAGTAACACGCCGATGAGGATGACAGCCATTTCTCCTCGTTTCCGATGGTTCTGAGCCCGATGCGGCAGCTTGCGCGACGTAGATGACGTACCACGAGCAGCCGCTCAGACGGACCTACCAAACACAAACGGTCTAGCCGCCCAGCAAGTTCCGAAACCGGTGTTTTTGAGGTGCATTCCACAGCGCCGCGCGCTGTGTGAGCCGGTCCTGAGTCTAAACGGACGACCCTTTTCGGAATCATGCACTGCCAGGCCCAACGCGAACTGGCACCAAATCTGTCAGCCAATATCCGAGGACGGCACCTTCTCGCCTTCGCGCTTGGCGCGTCTCGAATAGGCGCGCACGCTGAACGGCAAGAAGACCAGATAGCCGGCAACCGAGGCCGTCAGCGTATACCAGGGATAGGTCATCAAAAGCAGGACGTAGAGGACGACTGCGAGGATGATCGGCAGCACTCTGTCGCCCGGTATCCTGACGCTCTTGCCGGAATAGACGGGCAGTCTGCTGACCAGCAGGAACGCCACCAATATTGTAAAGCCGGTGGCAATGAAGGCTGCCAGGCGGCTGGGTTCAAGCCCAAGCCTGAGGAAGAACAGATAGAGCGGCAGCATCACCAGCACCGCACCCGCCGGCGCCGGCACGCCGACGAAATATTCGGTCTGCCACTGCGGACGGTCGAGCTCTTCGTCGAGCACGTTGAAACGGGCAAGCCTCATCCCACAGGCGATGGTGAACAGCAGCGCGGCGATCCAGCCCGGCGAACCTGCCCTGTCGAGCAGAAAGGCATAGAGCACCAGCGCCGGTGCCACGCCGAAATTGACGATATCGGCCAGCGAATCCATCTGGGCGCCGAATTTGGAAGTCGCCTTCAGCATTCGCGCCAGACGGCCGTCGATACCATCGAGGAAGGCCGCGAGCAGCACCATCACCACCGCTGGCTCGAAGCGGCCCTCGAAGCCGAAGCGAATACCGGACAGGCCGGCGCAGATGGCGAGCACCGTGACCAGATTGGGCAGCACCATGCGCATCGGGATTTCGCGAATGCGCGGGCCACCGCCGCCATGCGCCTCGAATTTCTTGAACGGCGGGGCCACCGGTCAGGAGATCCGCACGAGCGGCGTTGCGGCAACGCCGCCGAATTCCGCCAGCACCGTCTCACCGCCAACCGCGGTCTGGCCGACGGCGACACGCGGCGTCGCGGTCGAGGGCAGGAATACATCGACGCGCGAGCCAAAGCGGATCAGCCCGAAGCGCTCGCCGGTGCCGATGGCGCCGCCGGGCTCGGCCCAGCAGACGATGCGCCGCGCCACGAGGCCGGCGATCTGCACCGCGGCCACCGTTCCATTGGGGCTTTCGATGACCAGCCCGTTGCGCTCGTTCTCGGTGCTTGCCTTGTCGAGTTCGGCATTGAGGAATTTTCCTGGCCGATGCTCGATCCTGGAAATGCGGCCACGCACCGGAGAGCGGTTAACGTGGCAGGAAAAGACGTTCATGAATACCGAGATGCGGGTCATTTCGCCGCCGCCGAGGCCAAGCTCGCGCGGCGGCACTGCCGGGCCAACCGCCGAAACGATGCCGTCGGCCGGGCTGACAACCAACCGGTCGTCGATCGGCGTGACACGCTCGGGATCGCGGAAGAAATAGGCGCACCAGGCCGTCAGGATGAGACCGATCCAGAACAGGGTCGAGGAGAAATAGCCAAGAAAGAGCGTCGCCGCGCCGAATGCAGCGATAAAGGGATAACCCTCGCGATGGATCGGAACGAACGCATTCTTGATCGTGTCAACGAGGCTCATGGGATGAGGGCAACCTTGGTTCCAAGTCCGGCCTCAATAGCGGAAACACCCCGCGGTCGCAACGCGACAATGAGAGCGCTCGGGGGGTGGCGGTCGCCGCCGTTTCAGGATGCCGTTAGCAGCATCCGGACTGCCGAAGTGATCAACCGGAAATGTTCATTGCGATTGTCGGAACGCAGCACTCTCGCCCGTCCTTGGCAAGACAGCGCCTCTCATCGGCCTTTCGGCCATGACGATTTGCGCAAACCCGGAGGTTCTCGGCCCATGCAGAAATCAGCAGCTAGGCAAGTGCAAGTGGTGATGAACGGCTTGGCCTTCGGCGAGTCACCGCGCTGGCACGATGGCCGGCTGTGGTTCTGCAACTGGGGCACAGGCCAGATCATCGCCGTTGACGCCCTAGGCAACAGCGAGATCGCGCTCACCGTGCCGGCCACCCTGCCCTATTCCATTGACTGGCTGCCGGACGGGCGCCTGCTTGTCGTGTCCGGCCGCGAAGGGCTGATCCTCAGGCAGGAGGCAGACGGGACATTGGTCACCCATGCCGATCTGAGACAACTATCAAAGAGCCCGTGGAACGAGATCGTCGTCGATGGACGCGGCAACATCTATGTCAATGGTGGTGGGCCTGCTCCGGGTCCCGGCCAGCATTTCGGCCCCGGCGCCATCGTGCTGGTCGCGCCTGACGGCTCGGTTCAGCAGGTGGCTGAGAACCTCGCCTTCGCCAATGGCATGGCGGTGACGCCTGACAACAAGACGCTTATCGTTGCCGAGTCCCACGCCAACCGGCTGACCGCCTTCGACATCGCTGCCGATGGTGGCCTTTCCAACCGGAGGGTCTGGGCCGATCTCGGCAACGGTTTTCCCGACGGCATCTGCCTAGATGCCGAAGGTGCGGCGTGGTACGCCGACGTTCCCAACCGGCATTGCGTGCGGGTGCGCGAGGGCGGCGCGATGCTCGAAAGTGTCGATGTCGACCGCGGCTGCTTTGCCTGCATGCTCGGCGGCAGCGAGGGAAAAACGCTGTTCATCGTCGCCGCCGAATGGCGCGGCTTCGAACATATGATCAGCGATGCCCGTACCGGCCAAGTGCTCAGCGTCGACGCTACTGCGCCGGGCGCCGGCTGGCCGTAGAGAGCTTACATCCCGTGAATCCGCTGATAGTTGGCAATATCGGCCTTGACGCCAAGTCGCGCGATGGTCTCCTGAGGATTGAAGCCGCTGCGCTCATGCGCGGCCTTGATGATCGGCACGACCTTGTCGACGGCGGCCTGCCCTTCCCATTCGACAATGGTCACGAGGTTGAACTCGCCCGGCCCCGAGAATTGCTCAAGCAGGAAATCCTGGACGAACCCTTGCTGCTGGCGCAGCAAATCATGCGTCATCCGGACCTTGGCAAGAATCTCCTCGCGGGCGTTGGCCGGAACGACAAACTTGTCCACCCGGAATACACTGCCGCCACTAACTGCCTGATTTATCCCATTCATATCGATTGTCTCCGTTTTTGAACGACGCATCTTGCTGCGATCCAAAACGGCCTACGATCTCAACTTAAGTTGAGGTCAAGCACGAATTTTCAGCTCACCTCCGAGGTGCGGCGGCGGACGACGACGCCGAACTCGTCGCTTTCGCGGGCAATGCGCAGCCGCTCCTCGGCCTCGCTTGCCTCGCGCTGGCGGTCCCACATCGATGCATAAAGGCCGCGCTTGGCTATCAAGGCGACATGGGTGCCGCGCTCGGCGATCTGGCCATCCTGCAGGACGATGATCTCGTCGGCCGAAATCACTGTGGACAGCCGATGGGCGATGACGAGGGTGGTGCGGCCCTGGCTGACCAGGTCGAGTGCCGCCTGGATCTCCTGCTCGGTGTGGCTGTCCAGCGCCGAGGTCGCCTCGTCGAGCATCAGGATCGGCGGTGCCTTCAAAATGGTGCGGGCAATCGCCACCCGCTGCTTCTCGCCGCCGGACAGTTTTAATCCGCGCTCGCCGACCATTGAGCGATAGCCGTCGGGCAGCCGCTCGATGAACGGTCCGATCTGGGCCAGTTCTGCCGCCTTGCGCACATCCTCCTCGCTGGCGCCGACGCGGCCGTAGCGGATGTTGTAGGCGATGGTGTCGTTAAACAGCACCGTGTCCTGCGGCACCATGCCGATGGCAGCGCGCAAGCTCTCCTGCGTCACGTCGCGAATGTCCTGGCCGTCGATCAGAATCTTGCCGCGCTGGATGTCGTAGAAGCGAAACAAAAGCCGCGAAATGGTCGACTTGCCGGCTCCGGAGGGGCCGACGATGGCCACCGTCTTGCCGGCTGGCACCTCGAAGCTGATGCCCTTCAGGATCTTGCGGTTGGGGTCGTAGGAAAAATGTACGTCGCGGAACTCGACCCTGCCGGCATCGACGACCAGCGGCTTGGCGCCCGGCCGATCGACGATCTCACGCTTGACGTCAAGCAGATCGAACATGTTTTCGATGTCGGTCAGGCCCTGGCGAATTTCGCGGTAGATCATGCCGATGAAATTCAGCGGCACCGAAAGCTGTATGAGCATGGCGTTGACGAAGACGAAATCGCCGACGCTCTGTGTGCCCGCCTTCACCTCGAGCGCCGACATCACCATGACGACGGTCATGCCGATACCGAAGATCACACCTTGGCCGAAGTTCAGCCAGCCAAGCGAGGTCCAGGTCCTGGTCGCCGCCAACTCATAGCGCGCCGTGGACCGGTCGAACCGCTCGGCCTCCATGGCTTCGTTATTGAAATATTTGACTGTTTCGTAGTTGAGCAGCGAGTCGATCGCCTTCGTGCTGGCTTCATTGTCGCTTTCGTTCATCTCACGGCGGATCGAAATACGCCAATCGCTCGCCCTAACGGTGAACCAGACATAGAGCCAGACCGTGACCGCGATCACCAAGACGTATAGCCAGCCATAGGCGACGGCGAAGATGCCGGCGGTGAGCGCGAATTCGACGATTGTCGGCGCCGTCGCCAGCATGGTGAAGCGGACGATCGTCTCGATGCCCTTGGTGCCGCGCTCGATGACGCGCGACAGTCCGCCGGTGCGCCGTTCGAGGTGGAAGCGCAGCGACAGTTCGTGCATGTGCACGAAGGTGCGGAAGGCGAGCCGGCGCACCGCATGCTGGCCGACCCGTGCAAACAGGGCGTCGCGTAACTGGTTGAAGCCGAGCTGCACCAGCCGCACGGCATTGTAGGCGACGACCAGCATGACCGGCGCCAGCAACAGGGCCGGCAGCGGCGGCGGCGATTTGCTATCGCCGGCCAGTGCGTCGGTCGCCCATTTGAAGAAATAGGGTCCGGCCACCAGGGTCAGCTTGGCGACAACCAGCAGTACGGTTGCCCACACCACGCGCGCCCTCAGGTCGGCGCGGTCGGCCGGCCACATATAGGGCCAGAGATTGCGCAACGTTCTGAAGGTCGAGCCGGAATCTGCGGAAACGGTTTTCTCGGCCATTCTTGTTTACCTTTATGATTTTAGCGGCCGGAGCAGCAGGAATCGACCAGCGCGGCCAGCGATGCCGAAACATCGGCGAGCGCGGCGCGGTCGAGCTCATAGCGCGAGCGCTGGCGGTCAGGCTCGAAGCGGATCAGCCCGGCCTCAACCAGGATCTTCAAATGCTGGGAAACGGTGGACTGCGCCAGGTCGAGATGCTCGACGACCTCTCGACAGCAGCAGGAACGGCTTGCGGAAAGGTGTTTGAGAATTTCGATCCGCGCTGGATGCGAAAGGGCCGCGAGCCGGACAGCGACAGCGCGGCTATCCGGCGTGCAGTTGGCCGGCGTGCAGTTGGCCGGCGCGCGTTCATCTGCCGCGCGGCTTCGGTCCGTTACGAGGGGGGATTCGGTCATCGTCCATCGGCGATAAACGATGACTGGCCCTGCCGCAAGCTATCCTGATGGGCAGAACGGCTACTCGGTCTTGACTGGCGCCGTCGTCATCTGGTCGCCCATTGCCTTGAGATCGGCGGGCTCGCCTTCCTTCGATTTCTCCGGCACCTTGAACACCTGCCCCGGCCAGATGCGGTTCGGATTGCTGATCTGGTCCTGGTTGGCGAGATAGATGGTCGAGTAGCGCATGCCCTGGCCATAGACCCGCCGCGAAATCCGCCACAGCGTGTCATGGCGGCGGATGATGACTGCGCCATCGGCATGTTCGAGCTTTGGCGCCACGGTCTCGGGAGTTTCGCCCGGGGGCGTTGCGACAGCCATTTCGGCCGGGGCCTCGGTTGCAGGAGCGGGGGCAGTTGCGGGCGTTTCGGCGGCCGTTGCCGGTGCGGCTTCGGTCGCCGGAGCATTCGGCTCGGCTGGTTTTATCCCGGCAGGCTTCTGCTCGGCCGGCGCCACGGCCGCAACCGCCTCACCAGGCTCGCGCTCGAACGGCACAGCCGCACGGGCCACCACCGTCACGCCGTCGGCGTCGAGCGCATCGACGTGGATGGTGTAGGTGCCGACCGGGATGTCGCGTGTCGCTTCGACCAGGAAGTGGCGGTCGGGCGAGGTCTTCGCGTCACCGAGCAGGATATCGTTGGCATAGGCACGCACCTTGCGGCCGGGATCGGCAAGGCCGGCAACGAAAATCTTGTTACCGTCGATTTCGACAGCTTCGACGACGATCTTCGGCTCCGCCGCGGGAGTGGCGGGCGCTGCCGGTGTGGCGGGTGCTGCCGGAGCCGGCGCGGCTTCAACAGCGGCCGGCGCGGCAGGAGCAGGCGCTGCTGGAACATCAGCCGCCGGGGCGGCTGGCGCCGGCGCTGCGGCAGCCGGCAATTCGGTGCCGGTGGCGGGTGGCTGAACGGCCGCCTGTTCGCCGACAGGCGGCGAGGCGTCAGATTTCGCCTGAGGGCCCGGAACAGTGAGCAGTTCGGACGGCTTGCCCGGCTCCTCGACCATTGCCAGCACCTGGCCGGTGGAATTCTGGGGGATCGAAACGACGGCGGTCTGCGCCGAGGCGGTCACGACATTGCCAGCCGTCGAGCGCAGTGTGATCGTGTAGTCGCCGGGCTTCAGCGGATCGTCGAGAATAATGGCAAAGGCGCCGTCGGGACCGGCGACCGTCGAGCCGAGGACAGCCGAACCGTTGAGAATCTCGACCTTGGCGTTGGGCGCCGCATTGCCGGCGACGACGATCGAGCCGTTGCTTTCGACGCGCACGATGTCGAAGGTCGGCACGATTGCACCTGCTGTGGCCGGCGCGGCGGGCGCTGCCGCATCGGTGGACGCGGCAGACGCAGGCGGCAGCCGGCCCTCGGTCGCCGGAGCGGCCGGTTTCGAAGCCGGCGGCGTCAGCGCCGCGACCTCCGCAGGCCGGGTAGAATTGAGATACGGGTCGAGCGCGCCCGATACATAGGCGGTTCCCGCCGCGGCGACAGAGCCGCCAGCCGCGAACAAAAACGCCTTCAATGGATTAATTGCCATGTTTCCCTGCC
Source organism: Mesorhizobium sp. M0074 (assembly GCF_040322975.1). NCBI lineage: Bacteria > Pseudomonadati > Pseudomonadota > Alphaproteobacteria > Hyphomicrobiales > Phyllobacteriaceae > Mesorhizobium > Mesorhizobium sp. M0074. The sequence continues at coordinate 29,862 of NZ_JAMYUM010000008.1, read as the reverse complement.
CCTTAGCCACCTAATTTCGGTCTAGCCTGTTTTACCAAAGCCGACAAGAAAAAGCCCGCCCCAGGGCTTGACCATGCCAATAGTCCCTATCACCAATCATAACATGAACACGATTCGATCTGTCTGCGTCTATTGCGGCTCGTCCCCGGGCCGAGATGAAACCTATATCAAGGCCGGACACCTGCTTGGCCGCTCGATCGCCAAGTCCGGCCTGCGTCTGATTTATGGCGGCGGCACTAAAGGTATCATGGGTGCCGTCGCTGAAGGGGCATTAAAGGCCGGTGGCAAGGTAACCGGCATAATTCCGCGTTTTCTGATCAACAGGGAGGCGACCGAAACCGCGCTTAACCGGCTCGACGAGCTCGTCGTCACCGACAACATGCACGAGCGCAAGCACAGGATGTTCGAGAAATCCGACGCCTTTGTGGCGTTGCCCGGCGGCATCGGCACCGTCGAGGAGATCGTCGAGATCATGACTTGGGCGCAGCTCGGCCATCACCGCAAGCCGATCGTCTTCGGCAACGTCGGAGGGTTCTGGGATCCGATGCTGGCGTTGCTCGACCACATGGCAGCGGAGGGCTTCATCCACACGGCGCAACGGGTCAAGCCGCTGGTGGTCGAGGATCCGGAAGCAATCGTCGCCGCTATCATGGTGGCGGGATTCTCCGTCGATGCACCGACGGAGGGCGTGCAGTCGGTGATTGATAAGATGTAGAGTGAATGGTGAATGGTGAAGTAGAAGACTTTCCAAACCGGCGCCTGTCTATTCACTATTCACTCCTTCCCTACTGCCTTCCTCAAGTCTCCGATGACCGCACGCTTGTCCTGACGCCGCCAGGCGAGATGGATCGAGACGGTGCGTTCGAACCACGGCAGATCGCGAAACACGATCTGAAGCGGGGCGGCACTCCGCAGGCTGGCCTGCACCGTCGCCAGCCCAAGCCCGGCGCTGACCAAGCCCAACGACGTCAACGGATCGGTCGTCTCATAGGCTATGTCGGGCAGGAAACCGGCCTTCGCACAGGCGGCGAGAAATTGGCTACGGTTGGTGTCGTCAGGCTGGCGCACCACCGTGATCCAGGTACGGCCGTCCAGTTGCTGCGGCAGTATCTCCGCGATTTCTGCCAATGGATCGCCTTCCGGCATCGCCAGAACCAGCGGCTCGCGCATGATGAGCATGGCGACGATGTCGGGATCATCGGCAGAAGGAGGCGTGTTGACAAGGCCCAGATCGAGCGATCGTTCGCGCAGCGCTTCGATCTGGGCGGCGGAACGCTGACCCTTCAGTTGAAGATGAAATTCGGGCCGGTCGCGGCGAAACTGGCGCAGCATCCGAGCGACAAGCCCGGCATGGACCGCACCTTCCACATAACCGATGGCGAGACGGCCGACCGTACCGCTGGCGAGATTGCGGCCGAGTTCCTCGAGCCGTCTTGCATGGGCCAGCAGCGCACGCGCCTCGGCAAGAAAAGCGCGGCCCTCGGCATTGAGATGAACACGCTGCCTCGCCCTCTCGAACAGTGCGACGCCCAGCTGCTCCTCCAGCTGAATGATCTGACGGCTGAGCGGCGACTGCGAGATGTGCAGCAATTCGGCGGCACGCCCGACGTTGCCGGTTTCGGCCACCGTGATGAAATAGCGGAGCTGGCGCAGGTCGAACATTGTTGCTTCGATGCTCAAGTCCCGTGAGGTCTCAAATTTAGCCTAATCAGTCTTGGACTGTCTGGCCAGCAGAAGCGAATATTTCCGCCATTCCAACGGCCAACATCAGGAGATTCCGATGCAGTTCTTTGCCCTTCTTGCGCGCAACACCGAAAAGTTCACCGACGCCGATTTCGCGCCGCTGCTGCCTGGCGAGGCCGAGCAGCGCCGCACGCTCTATGCCGAAGGCGCCGTGCGTCAGGTGTGGAATCGGGGCGACATTCCCGGCAGCGGCATGATGTTCGAAGCCGGCAGCGATGTCGATGTGCGCCACCATCTTGCAACTTTACCGCTGGTCAAGGCCGGCATGATGGATATTGCCGCCGTCGTGCCGCTGCAGCCATATCCCGGCTTCGGGCCGAAGCGCTGAGCGCTCGTGAAAGACGCGGCTGCCGGCATTAAGACCGGCCAGCCGCCTTTCTTCGTTACGCGGCTCGAGCTGATGCGGAAACGGTCTTGCGCGCCGAAGAAAACATCGACCAGGAGTACATCGCCAGTGCCGCCCAGATCAGCCCGAAGGCTATGGCCTGAACACTGCCGAAGGGTTCGCCGAAAATCAGCACCGCGATCAAAAAGACGATCGTCGGCGCGATATATTGCATGATGCCGATGGTGGAGAGGCGCAGCAGCCTGGCGCCGAACGCAAACAACAGCAGAGGCACGGCGGTGACCGGACCGCAGCCGATCAGCAAGGCGGTGTCGTTCAGCGAGCTGGAGACGAAATGATCCTGTCCTGTGGCGATCAGGAAGATGATGTAGCCGAGTGCCGGCACCGACAGCAGCAGCACTTCAAGCAGGAAGCCCTGGCTCGGGCCGATTGGCAGCGTCTTGCGGAAGAAGCCATAGGCGGCAAAGGAAAAGGCTAGCACCAGCGACACCCAGGGCAGTTTGCCGGCGTCGATGGTCAGCACCGCGACCGCGATTGCCGCCAGCACCACCGCCGCGATCTGCAGGCGGTCGAGCCGCTCGCCGAGGAGCAGCGCGCCGACAACGACGCTGACCAGCGGGTTGATGTAGTAGCCGAGCGCGGTCTCGATGGTGCGGTCGACCGCGATCGCCCAGACATAGATGCCCCAGTTGACCGAGATCAGCGCCGCCGTCAGCACCGCCATCGAAATGATGCGCGGTGAACGAACTGCCGCTTTGAAATCGGCAGTGCGGCCGGCCCAGACCAGGACAGCGGCCGCGATCGGCACCGACCAGACGATGCGGTGGGCAATGACTTCGGCCAGCGGCAGATGCGCGACAGCCTTCATGTAGAAGGGCAGCAGCCCCCAAAGCAGGTAGGCGCCGAGCGCCAGCAGGAAGCCGCGACGAGCTTTGGTATCGGCCTCGATTTGAAGTGCTTGGGTAGCCATGGCCCAAGGCTATGCGCCAGCGGCTTGCCCAAAACCATCGCAAATTGCTGATGGATCAATGGAGTCTCGCTGATGGTTCAACGCTATTCCGCCGCCGCCAATCCCGCCATGTCGCGGTTCTTCATCAGCTTGTAGACGATCGAATCCATCAGCGCCTGGAACGAAGCATCGATGATGTTTTCGGAGACACCGACTGTCCACCAGCGCGCACCGGTGCCGTCATGCGATTCGATCAGCACGCGGGTGATCGCCTCGGTGCCGCCATTGAGGATACGCACCTTGAAGTCGGCCAGTTCGAGATCGGCGATCTCGCTCTGGAATTTGCCGAGATCCTTGCGCAGCGCAATGTCGAGCGCGTTGACCGGGCCATGGCCTTCGGCGACCGACATCTTCTCCTCGCCCTCGACCAGCACTTTCACGATCGCCTCCGAGACCGTCTTCAGCTGGCCGTTGGCGTCGAAGCGGCGCTCGACCATGCAGCGGAACGAGGTGACGCGGAAGAATTCCGGCAGGCCATGCAGCATCTTGCGCGCCAGAAGCTCGAAGCTGGCGTCGGCGCCTTCGTACGCGTAGCCCTCCGCCTCACGTTCCTTGACTACAGCGATCAGCGCATCGAGGCGATGGTCATCCCGGGGCATGTCGATGCCGCGCCGCTTCAGCTCGGCGAGGAAATTGGCCTTGCCACCTTGGTCCGAAACCATGACGCGGCGGCGGTTGCCGACAGTCTCTGGCGGCACATGCTCGTAGGTCGCCGGCTCCTTGGCCAGCGCCGAGGCATGGATGCCGGCCTTGGTGGCGAAAGCGGAGGCGCCGACATAGGGCGCTTGCGCTTCGGGCGCGCGGTTCAGCAACTCGTCGAAGGCGCGGGACAGGCGCGATATACCGGTCAACGCTTCTGCCGAAATGCCTGTAGCAAAGCGGCCCGAAAAGGCCGGCTTCAACGCCAATGTCGGCACGATCGAGATCAGGTTGGCGTTGCCGCAGCGCTCGCCGATGCCGTTCAGCGTGCCCTGGATCTGGCGCACGCCGGCCCCCACGGCGGCAAGCGAATTCGCCACCGCCTGGCCGGTGTCGTCATGGGCGTGGATGCCGAGATGATCGCCCGGTATGCCGGCGGCGATCACCTTTTCGACGATGGCGCGCACCTCGGAGGGCTGCGTGCCGCCATTGGTGTCGCACAGCACCACCCAGCGCGCGCCGGCATCGTAGGCCGTCCTGGCGCAGGCCAGCGCATAATCTGGATTGGCCTTGAAGCCGTCGAAGAAATGCTCGCAGTCGACCATCGCCTCCTTGCCGGCAGTGAGCGCCGCCTCGACCGAGGCCTTGATCGCCTCGAGGTTCTCCTCATTGGTGCAGCCGAGCGCGACGCGGACATGGTAGTCCCAACTCTTGGCGACGAAGCAGATGGCGTCCGACTTCGACTGGACCAGCGCGCCAAGCCCAGGATCGTTCGAGATCGACACTCCTGCCCGTTTGGTCATGCCAAAGGCAACGAACTTGGCATCGGCCGTGCGGCGCTCGGCAAAGAAGGCGGTGTCGGTTGGATTGGCGCCGGGGTAGCCGCCCTCGACGTAGTCGATGCCGAACTCGTCGAGCAGCTTGGCGATGGCGATCTTGTCCTCGACGGAGAAGTCGACACCCGGCGTCTGCTGACCATCGCGCAGCGTGGTGTCGAACAGATAAAGGCGCTCGCGAGCCATGGTCATTTCCCGGCAAACATGTCCGTTGCGCGGATCAGCCTGTCGAGGATGCCCGGCTCCGAATAGGCGTGGCCGGCGCCTTCGATCAGATGGAAATCCGCTTGCGGCCACGCCTTGTGCAGCGCCCAGGCGTAGCGCGCCGGGCACGGCATGTCGTAGCGGCCGTGAACGATGGTACCCGGGATATCCTTAAGCTTCCATGCATCGCGCAGCAGCTGTCCCTCTTCCAGCCAGCCGGCATGGACGAAATAGTGGTTCTCGATGCGGGCGAAAGCCAGGGCATAATCATCCTGGCCGAAGGGACCGCTGGTTTCCGGTTCCGGCAGCAGCGTGATCGTCTCGCCTTCCCACAGGCTCCAGGCGCGGGCGGCCTCGACCTGCGCCACAGGATCGCTGCCGACCAGCCGTTTGCGGTAGGCGGCCATCATGTCGCCGCGCTCGGCCTCCGGGATCGGCGCCAGAAACCGCTCCCACTTGTCGGGGAACATCTCCGACACGCCGAACTGGTAGTACCATTCGAGTTCGGCGCGGGTCAGCGTGTAGATGCCGCGCACGACCAGTTCGCTGACCCGCTCGGGGTGGGTCTCGGCATAGGCCAGCGCCAGCGTCGAACCCCACGAACCGCCGAACACCAGCCATTTGTCGAAGCCGCACATTTTTCGCAGGCGCTCGATGTCGGCGACCAGGTGCCAGGTGGTGTTGGCTTCAAGCGAGGCATTGGGCGTCGATTTTCCGCAGCCGCGCTGGTCGAACAGGATGACATCGTACAGCTTCGGATCGAACAGCCGCCGGTGCTTTGGCGAAATGGTGCCGCCCGGCCCGCCATGCAGGAAGACAGCCGGCTTGGCCCCTCTGGTGCCGGAGCGCTCCCAATAGACCTGATGGCCATCGCCAACGTCGAGCATGCCGGACTCGAAAGCCTCGATCTCGGGATAGAGGGTACGGAATTCGCTGCTCATAATTTCAGGCCCTGCTGCGGCCAGTTGGCCGTCTCGTGATCGGGATGCTGGAAGGAGATGATGGATTCCTGTCGCGCGTAGAAATCCGGGTCGTCATGGATCGGCGCGTCGAAGATCGTCTCGACCCAAGGCAGCCTGGCGGCGTAGTTAACCTGGATCTGCGGCGCCAGATCGGAACGGTCGTCGAAGGCGCCGATGGCGATCTCCAGCGCGCCGGGCTGGCGGTAGGTCAGCGGTGTGCCGCAGCGGGCGCAGAAGCCGCGATCGATGTTGACCGACGACTGAAAGTAACTCGGCTCCTCGCGCACCCATTCGACCCCGTCGCTCGGCACTGTCACCAGCGCGCCGAAAAACGACCCGAACTGTTTCTGGCACATGCGGCAATGACAAATGGACGAGCGGCCGAGCGCCCCGTGGATGCGGAAGCGCACGGCGCCGCACTGGCAGCCGCCGGTACGAACGGTTTCGGTCATGATTTTTCCTCCGGCGGCCATTGTTCGGTGTCGTGGTCGGGATGTTGGTAGGAGACGAGATCGGCGAGATAGGAGGCCGACGAGACGTCGGCCATCGTTTCCTCACCTGGCAATTCGTGGACGTGATCCACGTACGGGAGCTTGGCTTCTACACCCCATTGGATGGTCGGGGCGATCTCCTCGGGGTGGTCGAATGTGGCGATGGCGAGGGCCACCCCGTCGGGCGCTTCGAAGGTCAGCGGCGTGCCGCATTCGGCGCAGAAACCGCGCAAAGCCGCGTTGGACGAGCGGAAGCGTTTGGGCTCACCGCGCGTCCAGTCCAGCCTTGCGCCGCGCACCGAGACCAGCGGCAGGTAGAAATTGCCGCTCGCCTTCTGGCACATGCGACAATGGCATACGGAAGCATCGCCGAGAGCTCCTTCGACGCGGAAGCGCACCGCGCCGCACTGGCAGCCGCCTGTATAGACCGGTCTGTTGTCGAGGCTCATCGCGCACTACTCCGGGGCATGGCAAACCGCCTCGACATTGTTGCCGTCGGGATCGAAAACAAAGGCGCCATAATAGTTCGGATGGTAGTGCGGGCGCAGGCCCGGCCCGCCATTGTCCTTGCCGCCGGCGGCAATCGCCGCGGCGTGAAAGGCATCGACCTCGGCGCGGCTGCGAGCGGTGAAGGCGACATGCTGATGATCCTTCGGCTTGTCCTTGCCGGCATGCAGCCAAAACACCGGCCGGTCGCGGCCGTAGCCGCCGACCTTGGCGCCGCCGGTATATTCCTGCGGCACCATGTAAAGCAGCGAGGCGCCGAGCGGCGCTATCGCCCTGTCGTAAAAAGCCTTCGACGCGTCGAAATCCGAAACGGTGATGCCGAGATGATCGATCATCTTTTTACCTCCCAGGTGGTGATGCGTTCGCCGGTGACGGGGTCCTTGCCGTCCTTCAACTGGATGCCTTGCGTCAGCAACTCGTCGCGGATGCGGTCGGCCTCGGCCCAGTTCTTGGCGGCGATCAGCGCGAGGCGTTTGGCGATCGCCTTGGCAATGGCGTCTTCATCCACCTTGGCTGTTGCGATGTCGAAGCCGAGGAACAGAAGCGATGCCTTCAGTGAAGCGGCAGCATCGTTGTCTTCGGCGGCTGCCTTGCCGCTACCTGCGTTGAAATCAACAGCATCACCAGCCAACTGCGTCAGCAACTGGAATGCGGCATAGGTGGCAAGGTCATCCGACAGCGCTTCGATCACATCCGCCGGCACCGGCTTTGCCGTCGGCGGCGCCAGATCAGCCGCCCGCTTCCATTTGCGCAGCGTATTCTCCGCCTCTTCCAGCTTGCGCACGGAGAAGTCGATCGGCTCGCGATAGTGCGTCATCAGCATCGCCAGCCTGAGCACCTCGCCCGGCCATTTGCGGCCGCCAAAGGTATCCGTCTCCAGCAATTCGGTGATCGAATAGAAATTGCCCAGGCTCTTGGACATCTTCTGGCCCTCGACCTGCAGGAAACCGTTGTGCATCCAAATCTTGGCCATCGTTTCGGTGCCGTGGGCGCAACGCGATTGCGCGATCTCGTTCTCGTGGTGCGGAAAGATCAGGTCGATACCACCGCCATGGATGTCGAACACCTCGCCGAGATAGGCGGCCGACATCGCCGAGCACTCGATGTGCCAGCCTGGCCGACCCCTGCCCCACGGGCTGTCCCAGCCCGGCTCCTCGGGCGAAGACAATTTCCACAGCACGAAATCCTGCGGGTTCTTCTTGTGCGCATCGACGGCGACGCGCGCGCCTGCCTGCTGCTCGTCGAGATTGCGCTTCGACAACTGCCCGTAATCCGGCATGGAAGCGGTGTCGAACAGGACTTCTCCAGCCGCGACATAGGCATGGCCGCGTTCGATCAAGCGCTGAATCAAGAAGATCATGTCGACCTTGCCGTCGGGCCTGGGCTCGACGAACTCGGTGGCGCGCGGCTCGACCGTCGGCTCCAGGCAACCGAGCGCCGCCACGTCCTTGTGGAACTGGTCGGCGGTCTTTTCGGTGACCCGCCTGATCGCTTCGTTCAGCGACAGCCTGCCAGAGGCAATCTCGCCGCCGAAATCGCGCAGTGCGCGGGCGTTTATCTTGTCGTCGACGTCCGTAATGTTGCGGACGTAAGTGACGTGCGCTTGCCCGTAGAGATGGCGCAGCAAACGGAACAGCACGTCGAAGACGATCACCGGCCGCGCATTGCCGATATGGGCGAAGTCGTAGACTGTCGGGCCGCAGACATACATGCGCACGTTGCGCGGATCGATCGGGAAGAAATCGTCCTTGCTCCGCGTTAGCGTATTGTAGAGGCGCAGGCTCTTCGATGCGTCAGACATACGTGCGTTCCCGGTGCGTTACTTTGGCATGATCTTTTGGGATCGTGCTCTGGATGGAGTCGGTTACGCCGAGGCGCAAATCGGGGTCCAGCCTGCTGGCCGGGGCGTTTGTCCAATCTGGGAGGAGATGAGGCGAAAACGTCCAGGACCAGCGCGAGGCTAGCCGATAATGCAAATGCCACAAATGGCGAAAGACGTTTTCATGGCCGGCTTTATCGCCTTGCCCGGTGTTGCCGTCAAGTCGCTACCTTCGCCAAAAATATCGTTGGCTCACAGGAATTGAGCCACTGAAACATTTTATTAAACAGGTCGGCACTGTGATGAAACATTCGCCGGCTAGATCAGCAAGCGTCACGATTTGGTCGGATTCGGCCAGCAAACGCAGACACGAAGACGTTACCAGGGAAGAGAACAATGCCTAAGCAAGAATCCAACCGCGTCAAGCAACCGGCGCTCGCCAGCCACTACCGGGCGATCGGCCCGGCAGCAATCGTCGCAGCTCTTCTGCACACCGCGAAGAAGAAGAAGCCGGCGCAGAAGATCGTTTCGCCGCGCGCTGCCTGAGAATGCCGTCGGGAAGGTTGAGGCGCTCACGGCGCACCAGCAATAGTAGCTTTTGCTAAAATAAATTCATCTGACTGTCGTTCGCGCCGGACTTCTGGCGCCTGACCTTCTCGGGCTCAGGCTCGACGACGCCCTTCTCCTGAATCTGCGGCCCGGTATTGACGACCTTGTTGACGAGGTCGGAAACCGGGATCGCTTCGAAGAAATCGGGCTGGGCGGGTCTCAGCAGATGGGCCACATCGCGCGGCTCGAGCGTGCGGCAATCCAGCCAGCGCGCGAAATCTTCGGGATGGATCACCACCGGCATGCGGTCGTGGATATGGGCAGTATCGGCATTGGCGTGGGCGGTCAGAATGGCGCCGGTGTCCATTTCCGAGCCGCCCGGCTCGGCATAGGTCTCAATCAGCCCAGCGAAGGCGACAAGCCCGCCACGCCTTGGCCGCACCCAATAGGGCTGCCCACTTCTGCCACCGGTTTGGTGCCATTCGTAGAATCCCGAAGCCGGTACCAGGGCGCGGCGATGGCGCATGGCAGCGCGAAACGACGCCTTTTCCGAAGCCCCCTCAGAACGCGCGTTGAACAGCAGCGGGAAGTTACGCGTATCCTTGACCCAGGCCGGGATCAGGCCCCAGCGCACCAGCATCGAGCGGCGGTCGGGCAGGTTCGAGCCCGCCGCCCGCGGCAATCCGGCGAGCGCCATCAGCACCGGCTGCGTCGGCGCGATGTTGTAGCGGGCCGGAAACTCCTCAAGTTCCGCCAGGCTGAGAAAGGCGGCGGTCTGGTCCGGAGTGGCCGTCAAAGCAAAGCGTCCGCACATGAATTCAGCTCTCGAATTGGTGGCATGTGAAAGTGGCCATGGAACCCGCCTTTCGCAACCGCTAAAGCTGTTCGCCGACGGCCGGTCCACAACGGGCTATGCCAATCGAGCGATCCGAAGCCCATGGAAGCACGCAAGATCATTCCGGCAGTCTCGGTCTGCGTCGTGCGCGAGAACACGGTGCTGCTGGTCAAGCGGGCCAGGCCGCCCTCGCAAGGCCTCCATGCCTTTCCCGGCGGCAAGGTCGAAGCCGGCGAGACGCTGGAACAGGCAGCACGGCGCGAATTGCTGGAAGAGACCGGATTGCAGGCGCGCCGCTACCGGCCGCTGCGGGAAATCCACATCGACGGCAGCGGCGACGGGCATCCGGTCGACTACTGGCTGACGGTGTTTGGGGCCGATTATGCTGGCGGCGAGGCGGTGGCCAGCGACGACGCCGAGACCGCGGCTTTCTATACGCTGGCCGAAATGACAGCGATGCCGCTCGCCGATGCAGTGTTTGAAATTGCCGACGATCTACTCGGTCCCAACAAAGACGGCGAGATCTGAGCCAGAGAATCGCCTTGCAGGCGACAAATTGTTTCAGCACAAGGACTCATGAGCCGCACGTCTTCTTTTCTCGCCGCATGCCTCGCCGTCAGTGTGGTTGTCGGTGCGCGCCCGGCGATTGCCGCCGAAGCACCGTTCGAGCCCGGGCTGATGCGGCTGGCGGAAGTGCTCGGCTCGCTGCATTTCCTGCGTAATCTGTGTGGCGAGAAGGGCGATCGGTGGCGAGCCGAGATGGAAAAACTGATCGCATCGGAAAATCCGAACCCGGAGCGGCGCGCCCGCTTCATCGCCAGCTTCAACCGCGGCTACCGGTCGTTCGGCGGTACTTATACGCAATGCACCGCCTCGGCGACGGAAGCCATCAGCCGCTACATGAAGGAAGGCGAGACGCTGTCTCGCGACATCGCTTCGCGCTACGGAAACTGACGACGGCAGCTGCCGTTCCGGCAAACCGGCATCAACCGCCGGCGCTGTGGGCGGCGGACGCGTTCGACACTTCTCCGCTTGCCTCGGGTGAGGTCTTGGTGCAAACCTGATGTTGCACTTTTGCAACTATGTTAACGAAACGTTAGCGCGCGAATGTGAAATTAACTCAAACTGAAGGTTTCCGTCCCCTTGGCCGGCCTAATCGGCTAAGTTTGAATCGGATCGGACGCAGGTTTGCTGGACGCGACGGAATTTGTAGAAGACGACCAAAAAAATGTCGTATTTACAAATACTTACTGCGCCTGCGTGTAAAAGGGACAACTCAAGCTTGATCCCTGTCCAACGGATCACCGCTTGAAAGGGTGGAAATCGCAATGGAACATGGCGTCAACGACATCGACGCGCTGGTCAGGGAAGAAAAGCGCCTGACCGCCGTGGAAAGCCACAGCGAAGCCTGGGCAGAAGGATTGTCGGCCGGGATCGAGCCGGAAATCATCGCCGAGGCAGCCCTCGAAACGGCATTCGGCGAAATGCTGCGCACCAATGGCGAGACCTCGGCGCTTGCCCTGCTCGATCGCATGCGTGAAAAGGTGATTGCCGGGGCCTTCGAGCCCGAAAGACTGCGGCACTGACCCCGGTTCTTTGACGACGGCGCGCCGCCGGACATCATGTCCGGGCACATGGATGGGCTGGAACCAGGGAGTAGCAGGCGGTGAATTTTTCGATATCAGGCAAGCCGCGCGGCCTGGTCCTCAGCATTTGGCTTACTGCTTCCTGCGCCACGATTCCCCTTGCACTGTTTCTTGCGAGCAGTCCCGCTCACGCCCTCAGCGAGATCAAGCGCGAAGACCTTCCCTCACCGGTCACGCCGCCACCCGACGGTGACATGTCGCCGCCCGGAAGTACCGTGCCGATGCCCGGCCCGCTCGGCACGACGCCACCACCGACCAGCCGGCCGACGCCATCCGACGAGCCGGAACAAACCGAACCGAAAGGGCCGGCCAACGATGGCGGCATGGCCAATCCGCATGTCGATCCGGACGCGCCCGTGCCCGAAGTCGTCTACGACCTGGCCAAGTTGCCGGAACCGGTCAGGCGCATGCACGATCTGATAGTCGAGGCGTGCAAAAGCGGCGACATCGAAAAACTTCGGCCGCTGATCGGCACGGGAGACATGATGACCCAATTGTCGCTGGGCGACATCGAGGGCGACCCGATCGCCTTCCTGAAGGGCCTTTCGGGCGATACGGAAGGCCAGGAGATCCTCGCCATCCTGGAAGAAGTGCTCAGTGCCGGTTTTGTCCATGTCGATGCCGGCACGCCGCAGGATCTCTATGTCTGGCCCTATTTCTTCGCCCTGCCGCTGGACAAGCTCGACGCCAGACAACGGGTCGAGCTGTTCAAGATCGTCACCGCCAGCGACTATGACGACATGAAGCAGTTCGGTGCCTACATGTCGGCATCACGCCGACCGGACAATGGACGTTCTTCGTCGCCGGCGATTGAGTGGCTAAGCATGGTCTCTTGGAGACAGGAGCTTAGCCCGCCAACGCCTCGGAAAACTCCACCGCCCTACCCTGGCCCGGCGTGACGATCTCGCCTTCCCACATCACGCGCCGGCCGCGCACGATGGTGCCGACCGGCCAGCCGGTCACCTGCCTGCCGTCATAAGGCGTCCAGCCGGCCTTGGAGCCTTGCTGGGCGTTGGCGATGGTCTCGCGGCGCTTCAGATCGACGATGGTCAGATCGGCATCGTAGCCGGCGGCAATGCGGCCTTTCCTGGCGATGCCGAATATGCGTTGCGGGCCGTGGCTGGTCAGGTCGACAAAGCGCTGCAACGTCAGCCGGCCGGCGTTGACATGATCCAACATGATCGGCACCAAAGTCTGCACCCCGGTCATGCCGGACGGCGACGCCGGATAAGGCTTTGCCTTCTCGGCCAGCGTGTGCGGCGCATGGTCGGAGCCGAGCACATCAACGATGCCTTGCGCAACGCCGTACCAGACCCCGTCGCGATGGCGCGTGGCGCGCACCGGCGGGTTCATCTGGATCAGGGTGCCCAACTGCGCATAATCATCGGCGCTCAGCGTCAGATGATGCGGCGTCGCCTCGCAGGTCGCGACATCCTTGTGCTGTTCGAGGAAGCCTATCTCCTCGGCGGTCGAGATGTGCAGCACATGGATCCGGGCGCGGACCTGGCGCGCGATTCGCACAAGGCGCTCGGTGCAGCGCAACGCAGCGATCTCGTCGCGCCACACCGGATGTGAGGACGGATCGCCCGCGATGCGCTCGCCAAGCCGCTCGCGCAGCCGGAACTCGTCCTCGGAGTGAAAGGCGGCGCGGCGGCGTGTGTTCCTCAGGATCGAGGCAACGCCTTCGTCGTCCTCGACCAGCAGGTCGCCGGTGGACGAGCCCATGAAAACTTTTATGCCGGCCGCACCAGGCAGCCGCTCGAGATCGCCAGCGTCTTTTGCATTGTCGCGGGTCCCGCCGACCCAGAAGGCAAAGTCGCAATGCATGCGGCCGGTGGCACGCCGCACCTTGTCGGCAAGGGTTGCCTCACTGGTGGTCAGCGGATTGGTGTTCGGCATCTCGAAGACGGCGGTGACGCCGCCGAGCACCGCTGCCCGCGAGCCCGTCTCCAGATCTTCCTTGTGCTCCAGGCCCGGCTCGCGGAAATGCACCTGGCTGTCGACGACGCCCGGAACGATGTGCAGCCCACGGCAGTCGATCGTCTCATCGGCCGACGCCTCGCGGAGGTCGCCGATGGCAGCGATGCGCCCACCATTGATGCCGACGTCGCGAAAACCCTGGCCGTCGTGATTGACCACGGTGCCGCCTGTCAGGATGAGATCGTAGATGGGGGCCATACGGATCCGGTCTCTTGCGGGGGAAGTGCCAGCGGCTTACGTAATGGCCGATAGTTTTGCAAGATCAGGCTCGTTTTCCCACCATGCCCTTTGCCTCGCTCAGAGATCGCGCACTCGTTTCCGTGTCCGGGCCGGATGCCGAGCACTTTTTACAGAACATCCTGACCACCGACCTCGACGTGCTCGGCAGCAGCGAAGCAAAGCCCGGCGCGCTGCTAACGCCACAAGGCAAGATCCTTTTCGACTTCCTGATCTCGCGCGCCGACGAAAATGCTTTCCGACTTGAATGCCGTACCGAGACCGCCGATGATTTCATGCGACGGCTGACGCTCTACAAATTGCGCGCCAAAGTCGAAATTGCCAAGCTGGATCAGCCGGTTGTGGCCGTCGCATGGGGAAGCGATTCAACCACTTCGCAATTTGAATCAGCACCGTTTGCCGATGCGCGGTTTGTCGATACTGCCGTCAAGCGCTTCTACGGTGACACCGCAGATGGCGGCGACCTTGCCGCATGGCAAGCCTTTCGCATCGCCCATGGCATTGCCGAAAGCGGTGCGGACTACCAGCTCGGCGACGCTTTTCCGCATGACGTGTTGCTCGACGAGATCGGCGGTGTCGGCTTCAAGAAAGGCTGCTACGTCGGCCAGGAGGTCGTCTCGCGCATGCAGCATCGCGGCACTGCCAGGCGTCGGGTGTTGATTGTCTCGGCCGGACGCACCCTGCCCACTTCGCGCGCAGAGTTGACCGTGGAGGGGCGACCGGTCGGCACGCTTGGCTCGACCGCGGCCAGGACAGGCCTTGCCATTGCCCGCATCGACCGGGTCAAGGCAGCGCTCGACGCCGGCCTGCCGATCCTGGCGGAGGACGTCGCCGTGTCGCTCGCTATCCCGTCCTGGGCGAAATTCAGCTTTCCGCAGGAAGCCATCGGCGCGGAGGATGCCTGATGGCTGCCGATCGCGCCGGGGCGCCGCCGCGCGCCTGGCAGCGCATGCTGTCCGGCCGACGGCTCGATCTGCTCGATCCCTCGCCGCTCGACATCGAGATCTCCGATATTGCCCATGGCCTTGCCCGCGTCGCACGCTGGAACGGCCAGACCAGAGGCGAGCACGCCTTTTCTGTCGCCCAGCATTCGCTGCTGGTCGAAACGCTTGTCGGCGAGCTGATGCCGGATGCCGACGCCGACGCGCGGTTGGCGGCGCTGCTGCACGACGCGCCGGAATATGTCATCGGCGACATGATCTCGCCGTTCAAATCCGTGATGGGCGGCAGCTACAGGGATTGCGAGATCAGGCTGCAGCGCGCCATCCATCTGCGGTTTTCACTGCCGGCCGAACTCGACGCGGGACTGCGCAAGGAGATCAAGCGAGCGGATCAGATCGCCGCTTATTTCGAAGCAACGCTGCTTGCGGGTTTTTCGACGGCAGAGGCGACGGAGTTCTTCGGCAGGCCGCGCGGTTTCAATGCCGAGCGCTTCGACATCACGCCGCGCTCGGTGACCTGGGCGCAGAATGCCTTTCTCAAACGGTTTGCGGCGATCGAAAAGTCGCGACGCCAGACTGCCGTTCCAGCCGGCTGAAAACGGTAAATTAACCGGCAGGGACAACAGTGCCGTGGTTAACCATGGTCCATAGGCTTGCCTCATGCCCGTTGCCGGTATCAAGGCTGGTTCGTCCGTCCGCCGACGGAGGGCCAAAGGCGTTGGTCAGCCGCAACCTATTGAAGACGAGCTGCGCGAACAGAACGAGCGTTTTTCGGCAGCGGTCGAGAACATGTCGCATGGCCTGTGCATGTTCGATGCCGATGAACGGATGATCATCTGCAACAGGAACTACATCAGTATCTTTCGCCTCGACGCCGAAGTGGTGCGGCCCGGCATCCGGTTTTTCGACATCCTCCAGCACAGCGTGGATATCGGCATCGCCTCGCAAAGCGCTGAGCAACTCTATGCCATCCGCAAGCCCTATATCGACCAGGCAAAACCTTCCACCTATGAGGAACCGCTTGCAGACGGGCGTATCGTCAACATTTCGCACCGGCCGCTGGCGTCAGGCGGTTGGGTATCGATCTACGAGGACATCACCGAGCAACGGCGCGCCGAGCAGGAATTGAAGGAGCAGCACCGCCGTTTCGACGCGGCACTTGCCAACATGTCGCAAGGCCTTTTGATGTACGATGCGGATGGCAAGCTGATCGTGCGCAACGAACGTTTCCTGGAACTTTATCATGTCAGGCCGGCCGACTTCCCGCTTGGCATGAGTCACCATGATGCGTTCAAGCGGCTGCTGGAACTGGGCATTTATACAAAGCTCGACCCCGACAGCGAAATCTCGCAAATCGAAGCCTGCCTGCGGGCGGGGAAAACACACGTAACGCATCGCCATCTCGCTGACGGCAGGACGCTGCTGGTTGCGCGCCGGCCGATGAGCGGCGGCGGCTGGGTCGCGACGTTCGACGACGTCACCGAGCGCAGGCGCGTGGAAGAGCGCATGACCCATCTTGCGCACCACGACACACTGACCAACCTGCCCAATCGCTCGATGCTTCGCGAACGGCTCGACCAAGCCCTGAGCGACACGAGAGACGGATCGCTGGCGATATTCTCGCTCGACCTCGATCACTTCAAGGCGGTCAACGATAGCTGGGGCCACCCCGCCGGCGACTGGCTGCTGAAATGCGTGGCCGAACGGCTGCAACGGTGCCTGCGCAATGAAACGGACGTTGTCGCCCGCTTCGGCGGCGACGAATTCGTCATCATCCAGTTCAATCTCAAAAGCCCGGGCGACGCGGAAAAGCTGGCCAAACGCATCGTCGAGATCATCGGAAAGCCGTTTCGCGACAAAAGACACGACATGCGTGTCGGCATCAGTCTCGGCATTGCGCTGTTTCCGAATGACGGCAAGGACGCCGACACTTTGCTGAAAAATGCCGATATGGCGCTCTATCGGGCAAAGAGCGAAGGGCGCAACCTGTACCGCTTCTTCGAACCAGCCATGGACGCGATGGTGCGGGCACGCCGGGCGCTCGAAATCGATCTCAGGGCAGCGCTGTCGCGCCGGGAATTCGAGCTGGATTTCCAGCCGATCATGAACATCGCCTCCGGCGAAATCGTCGGTGCCGAAGCCTTGATGCGCTGGCGTTCGCCGGTGCGCGGCCTGGTACGGCCGGACGACTTCATTCCGGCCGCCGAGGAGACCGGGCTGATCGTGCCGCTTGGAGAATGGGCGCTGCGAAAAGCCTGCACGACCGCGGCAGGCTGGGCGGCTTGGCGCATCGCAGTCAATGTCTCCGCCGTGCAGATCAAAAGCGGTACCTTTGCCCGCAGCGTTATCTCGGCACTGGCGTTCTCGGGCGTGCCGGCCAACCGGCTTGAACTGGAAATCACCGAAACGGTGCTGATGGACGAAAGCGATCTGGTGCTCAAGACACTCAGGCAGCTACGCGATCTGGGCGTCCGCATCGCGCTGGACGATTTCGGCACCGGCTATTCGTCGCTGGGCTACCTCAGGCGCTTTCCCGTCGACAAGATCAAGATCGATCGCTCTTTCACCCGTGACATCGATAGTCGCGATACCGCGGCGATCGTGCGCACCATCATCGGGCTTGGCGCACAGCTGGGCATCACCGTCACCGCGGAAGGTGTCGAGACCGAAGCGCAGCTTGAATTCCTGCAAAAGGAGGGTTGTGTCGAGGCCCAGGGCTATTTGATCGGGGTGCCGTCAAAGGCGTCGGACATTAATCGGCTGCTGAAGTCGAGCGCGACGATCCGGCAGTCCGGCTAAGTGCGACAGTCTCGCGGAAGCGCGGGCAACCGGCTTAGATCTCCTTGAGATGACGCTCGATCCGCGTGTTAATTCCTTGATAGGAGAAGGCGGCATTCAGGTGTGGCGAACCAGGAGGTTCCCAACGGGTCAGAGATGTCCGCTCAATGCCTCCACCATATCCTTGTTCGTCGCCACGGGAACGATCTCGAATTCGACCAGATCCGCCCATTCGATGACCCACCGCTGCAGGAGCGTGACGTCATCGGCCTCCACCAGCAGGAAGCAGCGGCTCATATCCGCTGCGATCCAGCTGTGGTGCACGAGAAGCGCGTCCGGCTTCAGGCGGCCCTGGTCGCGGAAACGGCGGTAGATCTCCTTGCGGTCGCAGCCGCGAAAATCCTCGGTTACGAAGAACAGCATCTTTTTCCCCTCAGTTCGGATATTATCGCCCCGGCCGGTCCAGCCGCTCCAGGAACCACTGCGTCAGCCGCACCCAGACCTCGTCTTTTTCGCCGGAGTCTTCCCAGCCGTGGTCGAGGTTGGGGTTGTCGTTGACCTCGATGACGAAGACGCCGTCCCTGGTTTCCTTGAGGTCGACGCCGTAGAGGCCGTCGCCAATGCAGCGCGCCGCGCTCACCGCCGTCTCGACGACATGGGCCGGTGCTTCCTTCAGGGTGAAGGTCTTGATGCCGCCCTGGTCGGGCTTGCCGTTGGCCTTATGATTGACGATCTGCCAATGTTTCTTGGCCATCAGATAATGGACGGCGAACAAGGGCTGGCCGCCGAGGACACCGACGCGCCAGTCATATTCCGTCGGAATGAATTTTTGCGCGATCAGGAGGTCGGAATCCTCCAGCCATTCGGTTGCGAGCGTCTTCAACTCTTCGAAGGTGCCGCATTTCTTGACGCCGCGCGAAAACGAGGAGTCCGGGATCTTCAGCACCAGCGGGAAGCCCAGCGTCTGTGCCGCAACTTCCAGGTCCGAGGTGCCGGCAATCATCACCGTCGGCGGCACCGGTACCTTGTTGTAGGTCATCAGCTCGTTGAGATAGACCTTGTTGGTGCAGCGGATCATCGACAGCGGATCGTCGATGACCGGCATGCCTTCCTGCTGGGCGCGGCGGGCAAAGCGGTAGGTGTGGTTGGAGATCGAAGTGGTCTCGCGGATGAACAGCGCGTCGTAGTTGGCGAGCTTGGCCAGATCCCGCTTGGTGATCGGCTCGATTTCGACGCCCATCTTTTCAGCGATCTTGGCCCAGTGGCGCAGCGACGAAATCTCCGACGGTGGCAGTTCCTCATGCGGATCGACCAGCGTGGCGAAAGTGTAGCGCGCCGGCGTGCGGCCCTTGGTGTCGCGCCACTCGCGGTTGGTGTAGGTGTCCAGGCATTGGAGAAAGTGCGTTTCCTCGTCCTCGGTCATCCTGGCCAGGGGATGGAAGCCAATCTTGCGGATCGAGGCCCATTCGGCGCTGTCCCTGATGTGGACCTCGAGCGCCGGGGCACGGAACCAGTCGAACAGAAGTTTTGCGAAGCGGTCCCAGATCCTGGATGGTCCGATGCCGAAGAAGATGCAGACCTTCTGCGGAAAAGCGCCACCCAGGTCCTTGCGGCACTTGTTGAGTGCGAGTTCGAGTTCCGGCAACGCGTGCTCATAGAGCTTGCGTTCTGACAGGTCGATCATCGTTTCGACCGTCGGGATGACCTTATGGCCGCGCGAACCAGCAAGCAGCGACGCGTAATAGCCGCGGCTCTGGTAGCCATAATTGTTCGACAGGTTGATGACCTTCGGCCGCTGACCGCGAAACAGTGCCGGATGGGCAAGGTAGTCGCGATTGGTGATGATCTTGTGCGGCGTCGCCACCTGGTCGAGATCGTTCTGCCGGCCGGTAAGGATGACCCAGGTCATTGGCTGTCGCGCTTTCCGAGAGTGATGGCGGCGCGCAATCCGTCGCGGCCGAATTGCGCCATGTTCATGAAGATGCCGTAAGGCACGGGAATATTGGCAGCATCGAGGATCGTCTCCTGCCGCTCGTCCTCGACCCAGGGGTCGTGGATCAGGATATGATCGCCGTCGTCACCGATGGCCAATACCCAGTGCGGAACCTTCTTGCCGAACATCAGGAAGCCGCTGATCAGGACCAGCACCAGTTTTCCCTCTGCGATCGCGGTGCGAATGTCGTCAAGCCCGAATGAACGGTAATTCACCGGGATGCCGTAAAGTTCCGCGCGGCGGCGAAAGTCGACCTGCGCCAGTTCCATGACCCGGCGCTTGTCTTCGCTGCGCACCGACTGCAGGAAGAGCGCGCCGTAGAAGGAGACATAGATCTCAGCAGCAAGCCCGCTCTCATAACCGGCGACGGCCAGCCCGAACGGTTCGCAGCCACCCGGCCCCGACATCATGAAAACGGTCGTCGCCTCACGCCACAGCCGGATTTCCATCACTGGGTCCGGCACGAATCCGGGGCCGAAGTAAGCCATCGCCATCATCAGGCAGCATGGTCCGCAGGTGAATTCGCAAGTCTGTTGATAAAACGGCACTTCGGTGGCGACCGGAATGTCGCCGCGCAAGGTTTTTTCATAGCGCAGCGCCGTGGCGCCATCCTCGTAATAGTTCGGTTCGCGGCCGATCTTGCGGTAGCCGCTCTGCTCGTAGATCTGGATCGCGCGCGGGTTGTCCTCGCGGACCTCCAAACGAAGCATCATGCGGCCGTGCTCGAAAGCGGCGGCCTCGGCCTCTTCCAGCAGCAGGCGGCCAACGCCGCGGCCGCCGAAAAATGGACCGACGGCGATCGAATAAAGCCGCGCGACGCCGCTGCCCTTACGAAACAGCACGACTGCATAGCCGGCGACACGGCTATCGCTTTCGCCAACTAGCAGTTCGGCGGTGTCGCGTTCGATCAGTTGGCGAAAGGAGCGGCGAGAAATGCGATCGCTCGAGAAAACGGCTTTTTCGATGGCGGCGAGGTCATCGACGTCGGACGCGCGGGCCTTGCGAATCTCGGCAGGCATGCGGGCTCAGAAAACCTCGATTGGGTTGTGGAAACGGCCCTAGTCTAAACATCGGTCACACCAGCCGAAGTGCCAGCATTCAGCAAGCGCTATCGCACCTCGATTAGGGCCGAATTGTGACAATTTTTAAGGCACGCAGGTCGCGCAAAGGCTTTGAAACGACCTTCGTGTTTCGGCATCGGCGCGGCTATAGAAAAACGAGCTCCTGCTCAGCTTTTCAAGCCCGCCAGAAGCTGGCCATAGGCGCTCTTGGCCACCGCAGCCAGCTGCTCGCGCGGCAGCGATCCGACGACGGCGCAGCCATAACCCTTGTCCAGCCAGTAGACGGCCTCAGGACCATTTTCCTCGGACCCATAGGTGCCCTTGGCCTTGGCCGCCGATTCGGCGATTACGAAGAGCGATATGCGCTCGCCCTTGTCGTCCTCGTAAAGCAGCATCGCGGCCTTGCCCTGGCCGGCAGGCAGCAGCCGGCCACCGACCAGTTGGAATCCCTGCGCCGCCAGATCTGGCGCGACCAGCTTCAAACCCACC
This sequence comes from Mesorhizobium sp. M0074, assembly GCF_040322975.1. Taxonomy (NCBI): domain Bacteria; kingdom Pseudomonadati; phylum Pseudomonadota; class Alphaproteobacteria; order Hyphomicrobiales; family Phyllobacteriaceae; genus Mesorhizobium; species Mesorhizobium sp. M0074. The sequence continues at coordinate 8,797 of NZ_JAMYUM010000008.1, read as the reverse complement.
TGGTTAGACAGCCAGTTCTGCAAATGATCCTTGTCGCTTGCCGGCACTTCCACAGCATGCCGCTTTTCAGCGGCATAGATGACGTGGGCGGCAATCGCCTCTTCGGCAAGCTGGTCCTCGGCCGTATTTTCCAGGCCGAGGCCGCCGATGCCGGCAAGATAGCCGCCAGCACCGCCAATCACCAGCATGGCGGCAGCGGCGGCCGCAAGCCACCAACGCGAGCGCGACGCCGCCGCCCTGACCACCGGCGCCTCGCCGAGCACCACCTTATTCAGCCGCACCGGGACGGGTTCGTCCAGCACGCCGTTAAAGGCCGCGCGCAATGCTGCCCGGTCGGCGGCGTAGCGTGCGCTCTTGGCCTTCATCTCGGCATTGGCGTCGAGCCATGCCTCATAGGCCGTCCGCTCGTCGCCCGGCAACTCGCCATCGAGCGCCATGTGAATGTCGCGTTCGGAGAAATCGCGCCGGCTCATTTCTCGACGATCCTTATCGATCGGCGGCGCGCGGTATCATCCAGCAGCGCGCGCAGTTCCTCACGCCCGCGCGCGATGCGCGACATCAAAGTGCCGGCGGGAACCCCAAGGATGTTGGCGGCTTCGGCATAGGAAAACCCTTCGATGGCGACCATCACAAGTGCCGCGCGCCGGTCAGGGCTTATCGCCTGCAGCGCGTCGACGATCTCGCGCGAAGCGATGCTCTCGATCTGCTCGGCGGGTGCTGCCTGCGCCTCGCTTGCCTCGAGGGGCAGCATCGCCGCCTCGCCGCGCCGGTTCACCTTGCGCATCTGATCGATGAACAAATGATGCATGATCGTAAACAGCCACCTCCTGGGGCTTTCCCCTGTCTGCCAGTTGTCGAGCCGCACAAGTGCCCGCTCGAGACAATCCTGGACGAGATCGTCGGCGGAATCGCGGTCGCGCAACAGTGAGCGTGCATAGCGGCGCAGACGCGGTATTTCGCCAAGGATTGCTGCCTTCTTTTCGTCCATGACCGCTGGTTCTGGAGCCCTGTCCATGGTGATTGAACGCGCCTTCGCGGCGCGGCGCAAGCGGCCAGCGCGAAGCGGTCCGCCGCCCCGGTCACCCAAGCATCTGATTAACGCTGCCAGCGGCAGGTTTATTCCCGGCAGGATTGAGAGGCAAACAGAATCCCTCCCATCGCGAGCGACGCGACAAAGACCCGATATCCCGCCTTGGCACGCGCCGGAAGGCGCAGCGATCCAGAATCGAGCCGTCGAGTTCCTTCGCACCCCTCTGGCCTGCCGCCGCAAGGGGGGAGATTGGCGGTTTCGGCGACAGCGCCTTTTCTGCATCCCTGGAAAATTGGCGAAGGCAGTAATGTCAGCGATCTCCCCCCAAGTGGGGGAGATGTCCGGCAGGACGGAGGAGGGCGCTGTCCTGGGCGCTGTCCCGCCGACATTGCCATCGGCAGATCACGCAACGTTTGATCGAAAGGAGCCAGAATCGGGATGGGTGAACCTTGCGGTTCCTCCCCTCCCACACTACCCAGCATACGGGTCCGTACAGGGCGGTTCGGCTGGTTATGCGGCTTTGGCAGGAGCCATGGCCGCCGGGCTTTCGGAAACGGCGTTCGCCGCACCGGCTTCGGTCCCTGCCCCGAGACGGTTGCGGGCTTCACCCGCTCCCACTTCAGGCTTCAGGGAAGGCCAGCTCCAGCTGGATTTTCCGCCGCATGGCCAATGCGAGAACTCCGTCCTACTCGTCCTTCCAAACCGTTCGGGCCTTCGCCTCCGCGGCAAGCCCGGCGACTATTATGCCCTCTGCTGACTTCTGCACCGCGATCGGCGCGCCTCACGGCGGGCCCAGTCCGGAATCCCGGACACGGCACAGATCTCCCGAGGTAAGATCGACCGCCTTCCCCGCACACCCGCCAGATTTACCACCCCGGCCCTTGATGACCTTGGACTTCGCGGTCAGTTGCCCGCTCGTCCGGCCGGGTAGGCCTCATATCCGGTTCTTGTCCATCGGGTCGTGGTTTTGCTCCACACTTCCTTCAGACCCCGCCTCACGACGACGCCCTTGTGCTTCGATAACCCTTCGCCGCCATCAGGTTGGGTAGAGGACTTGCACCTCCGAGCTGTCGATCATGTTCGGCACACACAAAAAACCCGCCTCGGCGGGCGGGTCGTTGGAGCCAATTGGCACCATACCCAAATTAGTACCATAGCTGCCGGCACAAAGCAAGAACAAAATACGTTGCGACCGGCAAAAAATGCGAATTCGCTTCGCCCTGTTCGCCTTTGAGGCCGCGTTCCTTCGCGCCCCCCTCTGCCCTGCCGGGCATCTCCCCCACAAGTGGGGAGATTGGCAGCTTCGGCGACAGCGCCTTTTCTGCATCCTTGGAAAATTGAGGAAGGCCGGTGACTCCAGCGATCTCCCCTGATCCCTTAGGCCTCCCTCGCGGCCCTTGTCAGCAGCCGCTGATAAAACAAGCCGATGCCGATGAGCACCGCGCCGAGGCCGATGAAGGACAGCGCCCGCAACACACCTTCCAGCTCCGACATGTCGAAGACGAAGACCTTGAGCACGGCGACCGAGATCAGCGCCGCCGACGCAATGCGCAGCACCTGCGACCTCAGCCAGACACCGGCGGTGAGCAGCACCACGCCGATGACCAGCCAGAGCGCCGAATAGGTATAGGTCTCGAGCTGGCCGAGGCCGCTCCACAGGCCGATGAACTCACCCTTGAACAGCCTCCTGACCGACAGCGTCGCATAGGCGAAGGCGAGCACCGCCGCCACAACCGCCAGCATGGCCGCATACCATTTCGGCCGCTTGTCGCGGGTATAGAGCGCCAGTGCGCCTGTCGCGACTGCCGGCAAGAGGTAGGCGAGCAACAGAAGGTTGAACACCGGAATGCTGCCGGTCGATTCATCCGTCAGCAACGGGTTCAGCGCCAGAAAATGCTGGAGGACGATGAACGCGACCGAGACCACGCCCGCTGCAATCGAGCCGTAGCGCAGCACCGAACTTGGCGAGCGCATGTCGATGGCGACCAGGATGGCACCGCCACCGATGGCGATCAGCGTGTAGATCGCCTGTTCGGCAAGTGTCGCAGCAGCGGTATCGATGACGCCGCCATGCATGGCATGGCGCACCAGCATGGCGACGGTGAGCAGGGCGAACAGCGCGGCGCCGGCCTCCATTGCGAGGCGCGGCCGGCCATTGGTGGTGCGGGCAAGCTGCCAGGCGGCAAAACCGAAAGCGAGCGCCGGCACGCCATATCCAAGCAGCAGCCAGTTGAACACCGGCGTCTTCGACAGGAACTCGGCACCGACGATGGTCGGGTCGAAGGCAGCGCGGCCGAGCACTGCAATCACCACACCAACGGAAATCCAGCCAAGCACCGGATAGCTGCGCCAGCGCGTCGCCAGCGCTGGCACAACGGCGGCTGCTCCGAGCAGGATGGTTGTCCAGCCGGACCCAAAGGCCATGTGCAGCATCAGCAGGCCGGCAATCGCCGCCCCGCCGAGCGCGAAGGAGACAGCAGTGCCGCCGGTTAGCGGCGGCGCTTCGCCGCGCGCTATCCACTCGCCGCCGGCGACGAAGACTCCGACCAAAACGGCTGCGACCGCCGCATAAGCAAGGTCTCGGTCGAGATTGCCGAAGGTAGACCAGAGCGCCAGCAGGATGACCAGTGGCGCGACAGCGCTCCAGGCCGCCCATGCGGCGGCGCGCAGCCAGCCAGCGGCCGCAAAACGGCGCGCCGCCCAAAAGCCGGCGCCGATGAAGACCAGGCCGAGCGCGATGCCGACCCTGAGCATCAAGGCATCGGACGCCACAACCGGCATGCCGTCGACGCCAAGAGCGCCACCCGAAAAATCGGAAGCGATCGTGGTCGGCGGAATGATGCCGAGATAGACCAGTACCGTCGCCAGCCCGGCGGCGTGCAGCAGTGCAAGCGCCCGCGGCCGGTAGAGCGCCACCGCCACCAGGGCTGCGACAAGGGCGGCCCCCGGCAATGCACCGCGGATGGCGGCGAAGGCCGGATCGACAAACAGGGCCAGCGCCGAAAGGCCGACGAAGAAGCCCGGCGCGATCGACGGCCAGTCGAAGCCGCTGCCGGCGACCGCTTCGTCGCGGCGGCCAAGCCAGACGAAGGCGAGCACGGCCAGTGTCACCACGTCGATAAAGAGGATGACGGCAAGGTTCGCCCCCGGCGCGTCGGTCATGTAGAAGATGGTCCAGATGCCCGTGGCGACGAAGGCTGCGGCCATCAAAAGCCTCCAGTCGCGGATGCGGGCAATGACGCCGGTGGCGGCGAGCACGATCGCCAGATAGCCAAACAGCGCCCACGGATTGGGCGCCTGCGAGGCGACCAGCAGCGGCGTCACCATGGCACCGAGCAGGCCGACGCCGGCCAGCGCCTGACCGTGGACCAGGCTTGCCGCGATCGTCGCCACCCCGATGGCGCCGAGCAGCGTGAAAGCGAGCGTCGGGCCGATGAAGCCGTAAATACTGTACGCGGCGTAGACGGTACCGAACAGGATGAAAGCGCCGGCCGCCGTCAGGATCGCCGGGATATAGGCACCGGCGGCACCTTGCACCGGCACCCTGAAGCCGGTGCGCCGGATGAACTCGCCGCTGGCGACCAGCACCAGCCCGAGTGCCGCCGCCATGACAAGCCGCACGCGTGGCCCGAAAATGCCGGCCTCGATGGTGTAGCGGATCAGAAACAAGCCACCCAGCGCCAGCGCGATGCCGCCGACCCAGACCGCCCAGCGGGTACCGAGCGCCGTTTCGACGTCGGACTGGCGAGCTGCCTTCGCCGCTGTCGCCGGTTGCGCCGACTCCGGCGCGGACGGCGCCGTTGTATCGGCATCGGCCTCTGTAGCTGACACGACCGCTGCGGTCCGTGGCGATACGGCCATGTCGGCTGCGGCCGCAAGCGGGATTGCGGCATCCGCCGGTTTGCTGTCGTTTGCAGCCGGTTCCTTGGCTTGCGGCGGCAGCGCAGGCGTGCCCGAAAGCACAAGGCTGCGCAAGGCGCCAAGCTCGCGCTCGATCAGGCTGATGCGGCTCTGCTGGCGTGAAATGATGACGAACAGCACGATGATGGCGACGAGGCCAATCAGGCTTTCAAACATGGCGGTTCCCCCAAACCAGGCCAGTTGTCACTGACATTCAATGTTCAGTGACATTCAAATGCGGCGGCCAAACGGCCGGTCCATTCAACGTGCCGCCAGATTGGCCGGAAAGATCGAGCATGTTTCGGTGCCGAAAGCCAGCAGCTTGCCGTTGGCGTCCTTCAGCGCCGCTTCCGAAACCGTCAGCGTGCGGCCCTTGTGCACCACTTTGCCCTCGCACACCACCTCGCCCGTCCTTGGCGTGATCGGCCGCGTCAAATTCACTTTGAACTCGGCCGTCGCATAGGCCTCGCCCACCTGCGAAATGGTGCCAAGGCCGAGCGGCGAAACGTTTTCGGGATCAGGTTCAACTTCGCTCATCTGGTGGTTTCCCCGGTGGCGGCTTCCCCGGCGCTTGCCTTGCCGGATTCATGGCCGGGTGAATGATGCCTGCGCAAGGCGGCGAGAAACCCGGCGCGGGCGCCGGGAGGCTCGATGCCGCGCGGTTCGTAGACATGGCGGGTCAAAAAGAAGCCGGTCAGCCGGAAGGCGTCCTCGATCGCCGCCGGATCGGCGCGCAGCCCGGAGCCGCGCTGCAGGAAGGCAGGCAGCGCCAGCATCTTGTCGCGCCACGGCGCGCCCGCCGCCCGCGACACGGCGCGGCCGGATTTCGGCGAGACGTAGGCAAGGTCCTGCCTGGTGCCGGTCGCCGCACACTGGCTGAGATCGAGGCCGAAACCGAGTTCGTCGAGTACCAGCAGCTCGAAGCGGGCCACTAGCTCGCCGGCGGCATCGGCATCGTCGAGATGGGCGATCATCACCGCAAGCGTCTCATAGAGACCGCGATGGGCGTCGCGCTCGGGCAGAAGACGCAAATGCGCGGCCATCGTCTGCAGGCCGTAGACGGCAACGGCGCTGTCCATCAGCCGGGCGGCGTTCATTTCGATGGCCTCGGCCTGGAAAGTGCCGAGATGCTCGTCGAGCCGCGCCCGCCACAACAGGTCGACGCGATTGCCCGGCTGCAAGACCGGCTGCTGCTTGCGCGAACGGCCGCCGCGCACGAGGCCGAGATGGCGGCCATGCGCGCGTGTCATCACCTCAAGAATGGCGCTGGTTTCGCCATGCTTGCGGGTGCCGAGAATGATTCCCTCGTCGCGCCATTCCATGACGAGAGCTTGTCACCGGTTGCATGGCGAAATCAAGATGAGCGACTTATCCGCCTTAAACCAAAACGGCCCGTAGCGTATCGCTACGGGCCGTTTTTGCGAGATCGTCGTTTGATCAGAACGAGCGCTGGAAGCGGAAGATGCCGCCGATTGCGTCGGCATCGTCGGCATCGAAATTGTCGTAATAATCGACTTCGGCGGTGATCGTGTAACCAGGAACGATGGTGTAGGCGACGTTGGCCGCAACGGCGAAGTCTTGGTCGTCGGTATAGGAGACCTGGGCGTTCAAAGAGGTCTTCTTGTTGACGGCATAGCTGCCGCCGCCCCAGACGGCAAAGTTGCCAGTCCACGGCTTGTAGAAGTTCTTCGCGACGTTGTCGTCGCTGCCGTAGCCCGCCATCACGAACAGGGTCAGGTCAGTAATCGGCTTGACGTCGAGGCGAGCTTTGCCGGCCCATTCTTCCGACGTGCTGTTATAGGCGCCGACCGCGGTGATCGCACCCCAGTCACCCTTGTATTTCACGCCGCCGGCGACAAACGGAACGTAGCTGTCGATCGACTGGTCAGCGCCGGAGCCCGTTTCGACCGAGGCGACTGCCGTAAAGCCATTACCGCAGTCGAAGTAGTAACTGATCAGGTTGGTGTCCTTGGTGCCGTAAGGAATGATAGTGTCCTGGACGACGTTGCCGGCGTAGCCGATGAACGAATCATAGACAGTTTCATCCTTACCGACACGGAAACCTCCAAGCTGGATCCAGGCGAAGTTCAGGGTAACCGCCTTGTTGTCCTGCACGCTGAAATCAACACCGCTCACGGTGCGTTTGGTATTGCCGAAGTTGAAACGGGTCTCGGTATAGGTCTTCAACGTGCCGAGCTCAGTCTCCTGGCCGGTCCACGTCTTCAGATTGAAGCGGGCATTCTTGTTCCAGGTCTGCTGCTCGTCACCGTCCAAAAGGTCATGTGTCGTCGCGCCATCGAAAACGCGGCCGGCGTCGCCGAAGCTGGCGTCATAGCGGACATAGCCGCCGATGCGCAGGCAGGTCTCGGTGCCGGGAATGTAGAAGTAGCCGGCGCCGTAGACGTCGCAAATCTTGACGTATTCGGCGGGTTCCGGCTCGGCGACCACAACAGCGTCGGCGGCGCGCGCACCGGAGACCGCGACGAATGCCGCGGCTGAGCCGAGAAGAAGGCTCTTGATATTCATTTTCTGACCTCTCCAGTCAAAGTTAAAAATGGCTTTGGATTCATGGGTTGAACGGCTGAACGCCTCACCCACGTCGAAAAAGGCGCGCACCGCACCCCTCTTCAGGCGGCGAACATACTCATCCGCATTCCAGTCTCAATGACGATTCCAAAAATAATCAATGTTTGCATAACAGAATAAATCCATGTTGCACAAATATCACTTCATATTTTCTTCACATTTTCCTCCGGCACAAACGAGACACTGTCACAATTGTACGAAAATATACTTATGACATTAGCCGGAAAACCGATCTGAATCCGACATACATTCCTTCTACGTGTTCTTTTTTTTGAATAGGCTTCTAACGTTGGCAGCGAGATCAAGCCGACTTCGCCATCGCTGCGTTCTGTGCGGCAAGAACGACTTCCGCCACCAGATCCCGTTTGAGCATTTCAATGGGAATACGTCCGGCGAGGCCGGGCGCGGGGCCGATCAGCCACGACCAGGCATGCCGTGGATCGGGCATCGCGGATAACACTTCCTTGATACCCGGCGCCGGCCTGCCGTCGATGAACTGGGCCAAGGGAAATACATGTTTGCGGCCACCGGTGCGCAACGCAACGACCGTGCCGCTCCGCTGCCAGCGATGCAGGGTCGAGCGCGATATGCCGAGATTTTGCTGCAGGAACGTCGACCCGGCGACCCGACCGGCCCAGTCCTCGACCCGCATCGAGTCGAGGTCGCCCGTTCCGGCCAGGCGTTGGATGTCTGCCCCTTGGCCGTCGTGCGCCGTCGACAGATGCGTCCGGGCACGGCGTTCCGCAGCTTCGGCAGCCAATATCCGCACGAAACGCGACGCCATGCCGGGTAGTCTTTCCTGCATGGTGTCGATCGCACTGATGTCGGTCGGCGCAAGCAAAGCGACGGCGACGGCGACGGCAACGGCGCCGGCGACCCTGCCCGCTGCAACGACCGCATCGCTGTTCGTCACCTTGCCTTGCCGCGCCAGCACGCGCTCGATCTCAACAGCGACGGCGTTTGCAAACTCGATCTGACGGATGGGGTCGATGCGATTCCAAGTCCCGGTCATGTCCTGATCTGGCTGTTTGCCTGCCGGTTCCGGTTTGCTCGGAAGCGGGTCTTTCGCACAGCCTATAGGCAGGGTGTATGACGGAGAGACGACAAACGGTAACCATGCTCGATCGCAGTATCGGCAGGAGTTCCAGCCGGTCAGCTGGCCTGTTTTGCATGAAGTATCGGAAATTTCTCAGAAAGATAGTGTGCTGAAGGTTCTGCAAAAAGTTTTGGAGAGAGAACGGCGCCTGCTCTGAGGGGCGAGCGGCCATGGCACGGTGGTGA